>JAPKBK010000036.1 GCA_028823435.1 Flavobacteriales bacterium | reverse complement strand
TTGCTCTTTCTTCTGGCTCACAAGGAAGACTGGATAGCATCTCGTCAACCGTGGGCAGTGAGGCGGGGTCAAATGGATCTTTTGCTTCTTCCCCCTCTGAATCTTCTGTCTCTTCTTGATTGGTGAACAATGCGCCTATTTTACTCGCTCTCCTCCAGTGGTCTTCTAAAGCCCTGTCGCCCCAGTAATCATAGAAATTCTGTTGCCCGCTCACTCTTAATGATCCGTTGTATGGCCAAAACATTCCCACACCCTGTGAACCCGCAGCCGAAATAGCCGCGTTGTTTGCAGCATCTCTTTCTTCTTTTTGTCTTTCCAAATCGTCGACCATGTCCTCCCACACATTTTCAATCACCCTTCGCCTCTCATCGTCACTTAAATCACAAAGTTCCTGAAGACTATCCTGCTCTTCAATGATTCTAAGGTTCATCACCAAATCAGTAAGGTTAGACGCCAGGTTTGTAACGTCTTCTTTCCGCGTGTTATCCTCAGGCATGTGCACCAGGGCGCTGTCGTAATACGCTTGAGCTGTTTCATAATGAAGGTCCTCCATGTGGAGGTCAGCAAGTCTTAAGTAGCTTTTTCCAAGCTGGCGAGAATTGCCTTCACTCACGTAGACTGAAGTCTCGAGGTGATTTATTCCGTCTTCTCTTTTCCTGTCCTCTAGGGCAACTTCTGCAAGTGCGTAAAATACTTGGTCGAAATATTCTGTGTTTTTACTGTCATCAAGCATGTCTTCAAGCAATTCGATAATGGGGTCACTGTTCCCCCCCCTTCGCTCATAAGTCATCGCTTGTTGAATCTTTGACTGGAACTCCAATTCATAAGGGGTTCTTATCGCGGCGACCATTTTAAAAGTCTCAATAGACGCCTCGCTGTCGCCCATTTCTCTGAGACATTGGGCAAGAATAAATAGTGGGCGCGCCTGGTCCTGCTTCTTTTTTATCTCTTTAATTGCGTCTTTAATTTGGTTAACTGCCTGCTCGAAACTTTCTTTTTGTATGTAGTATTGAGCATAAACCAAACCCGTGTGAACCCTCGCTTCTTGTGAGGCATCTGTAAACTGCGAGGCCTTCGCAAGCATGTTATTGGCTTTTATCAGGTTGTTTGTTCGCAGGTATATCCTTCCTAGCCAACTATAAGACCAAGCTTGCGCATCTGGAGTGTCTAGCGTTCGTGCAAGAAAAAGAAAAATTTCTTCTGCTTTTATAAAGTCTTCCTTCATATAATATGAACGGCCAATGACAGTATAATTGTCATCAATCCACTTGTTCATTTCAGGCCACTTCATCGACTTTCTGTCTCTTTTTGAAGGGTTCATCGTGTGTCGGTCAACCACTTTTGAGCACTTTTCAATGGCCCTTTCCATTAATGGGTAAACCTGCTGGGAGGAGTTCTCGTCTGTGTCTAAAAATATCGGCAACACCACGTCCCAGTTCGGTTCGTGGAGGTCTATTATTTTCTTTTCTGCCTCAGCCATCGCTTCGTTGGCATAATAAAAGCCGTTATATTTCGCAGTGGTATTGTGGTAAATCCGATATGCTCGCCCATCTCGTTTTGTCGTACATCCTTGTAGGGCCACTGTTGTGGCAAAAAGTATAGCTAAGAGACCTAAATATTTAGACATAAAATGATTCATCAAGAGTCAACGTACGAAGTTGCTAAATTATTCGATTCTTGGCTTATTTCGTGAAGAACTTTACACTTGTCTATAGTTGGACGATATTCGCGTCGTGGCTAACAAGAAAAAAGTGAACAAGAATAAGCGATTTTGGCGCCAGAGATTTAGGGTTGTCATACAGGAAGAGTTAACGTTTCATGAGCGAAGCACATACTTCTTGTCCGGCCGAAGGCTAACACTTATTGCGCTAGGTTTTGTTTTATCTGTGGTGGTGGTTTCATATTTAACCATCGCACACACGCCGTTAACCGAACATATTGTGCCTGGTTTTGTAGCAAATAAATACCGTGAGGATGCCGCTGTTGCGAGGTTAGATGCTGATAGCGCACTTAAATTACTTTCTGTTCAAGAAAAACAACTAAATTCCTTAAAATCAATCTTGAGAGGTGATGTTCTTGTAGACAGTGTGTTTATCGGTCTTATGAATGGCTCCGTCAATCCTGTAGGTGATGGAGACTTACCCATGGCGAGTAGTGAAGATCTGGAGCTTAGGGAGCGCGTTGAGGGTGAGGATCGATTTGCGCTAAGAAGAAGTGGTCCCGATGTTGCGATGGCTATCGGATTTGATTTCCAACCTGTTGGAGGGGGTGTTTCTGATGGCTTCGATCTTAGCCATGGTCATTTTGGTGTTGACCTTGAGGCCGCTGAGGGGGTTCTTGTTCACACGGTTGACGATGGGACCGTGTTGATTTCTGACTACACTGTAGAGCATGGATATGTCATTGCGATACAACATCGAAATAACCGCATATCCATATATAAGCACAACGCCTCTTTGTTAAAAGAGGTTGGAGAGTTGGTTCAAATGGGGGATGTTATTGCATCAGTTGGAAATAGTGGAACCCAGACAACGGGTCCACATCTTCACTTCGAATGGTGGGTTAACGGACAACCCATAGACCCAGCTCCATGGCTAAGGTTGGGGAGCTAAGATTTAGCCTCTTATTGAGCGAAACTTAACCATGGCGCGTAATTTACGCATGCGGGCATGCCATTCTGATTCCTTGAGTGATTCTAACCTCTCAGTACCAAACGCTTCACATGTAAATGAGGCAAGGACGGAGCCCACAACTACAGCTTGTTTTTTTGCTTCCCAAGACGTGTCACCAAGCCGAGCTAAATAACCGATAAATCCACCCGCAAAGGTGTCTCCAGCTCCCGTAGGGTCGACGACTTTCTTAAGTGGCATTGCTGGGCTGAAAAACACTTGATCCTTCTCAAACATAATTGCGCCGTGCTCGCCTTTTTTTATTACAACCGTTTTTGGACCCATTTTATGAACCGCCTCTGCGGCCAAGGGTAGGGTTTTTAAGCCTGTAAGCTGCCTCGCCTCATCGTCGTTAATCATAAGCACATCGACTTTTGCGATCACTTTTTTCAGGCTGTCCATCGCGATGTCCATCCAAAAGTTCATCGTGTCTAAGACGATCATGCTTGGTGGTGATTCGAGTTGTTCAATCACAGAAAGCTGAACGGACGGGTCAAGGTTGCCTAACATTACAAACTTCGAATGGCGTGCGCTAAGGGGCACTGTTGGCGTCCATCCCTCGAGAACATTTAGCTCAGTTGTGACGGTATCTCTTCCGATGAGGTCTTCGTGATAGCTTCCTTCCCAAAAAAAACTTTTACCACCTTTAATTGTGACAAGACCTTCCGATCCGACACCCCTTGAATCTAGGGTAGAGAGGAATTCTTTTGGGAAATCCTCCCCTATTACGGAAATAAGCTCCTGCTCTCTCACAAAGTGAGATGCCGCTAGGGCGATATAGCTTGCGGCACCACCAACGACACGATCTGCTTTGCCTGATGGGGTTTCAATCGAATCAAACGCAACCGTTCCTACAGTAACTAAAGACATTAGAGTGTGGTTTTAGAAAAAAAATCTATAAAAAATCAATAAGAGCAGCAAAAGTATTGCGGAATGTGCTTCGTTGATGTATTTTTGCGCACCAATCTAAATTCCTCCTTAGCTCAGCTGGTTAGAGCATCTGACTGTTAATCAGAGGGTCCTTGGTTCGAGTCCAAGAGGAGGAGCTTTGAAAGCCTCGCATTGTGCGGGGCTTTTTTATTGTCTTATAGGAGGTTTATCCTGCTGGCCAATGCGTCTTTATAAGACCCTCCCACAGGAATTTCTTTCTCCATATCCTCCATTGTAATGTTAGAGTATTTGATGCTTTCTATTGCGTTGAAATTAACGATATAGCTTCTATGTACCCTGATAAAGCGTCTGTCACTCAGCTTTCTTTCGATCTCCTTCATCGTGCTGTGAATGGTGTAGCTTTCTTTTCTTGTGTGTATGACCACGTAATCTTTTAAAGCCTCCACAAACAAAAGATCATCGTGCTTAACATGCATCAGGCGGCTTCTGTTTTTTACAAAAATAATATCCGCGCCTGATTTGTGTTCTGTGAGACTCCTAAGAAACTCTGCTTCATTTTTTAACTCAAGCTCTTTGCTGTGTTTGTGAAGCGCCATCTCAACTGCAGATTGGATATCCGCATCTTTAAATGGTTTAAGAATATACCCGTGGGGCTCTGCCATTTTTGCTTGAGCAAGCGTGGTTTCATCCGCATATGCCGTTAGGAAAATAACAGGAACATCTAAATTGCGCTTGATCTCTTCAGCGGCGGCAATGCCATTCATATCTCCTTTGATCATAATGTCCATAAGGCACAGATCGGGCTTGTGCTCTAGTGCTTGCGCGATGGCCTTCTCACCGGTATCTACAGAAGCCACAACGTCATACCCAAGCTGCTCCAGGCATCTTTCAATGTCTTTTCTTACGATGCTTTCGTCCTCAGTTACTAATATTTTTTTTGCCATCTTAGGTTGTATTTAAGTCAGGTTGTGCGCCTCAAAGCTAATTAAAAAAGAACTCCCTTTGCGACCATCCTTTGTGCTTTCTACTACAAGTTCTGCTTCTAGTTGTTCTGACAGCGCCTGAATGAGGTAAAGTCCGAGGGATTCGTTTTTATTAAGACGGAAGTCGTCTGGCAGCCCTACGCCATCATCTCTCACTTCGATTTCAATTCTGCCATCTAGTTTTGCGACCCTTAAAAAAACAACCCCCTTCTTCCGTCCTTTAAATGCGTATTTTAATGAATTTGACACCAGTTCGTTAACGATTAACCCACTCGGAATCGCTTGATCAAGGGTAAGGTAGACATCTTCAAAGGCAGACTGAAGGGTCACCTCACAGTCTGGTGTAGAGTAGCTGTGAATAAGGTTTGTGCTTAAGCGCTGTAGGTAGTCTGCAAAACTTATTGAAGAGAAGTCTGTGTGCCTATAGAGGGATTCGTGGATGTAACTCATGGTTGCGATCCTGCTTTGGCTTTCTTCCAGCACCTGAACAAGCGTTGGGTCTTTCACAAATGACTTTTGAAGGCTCATGAGGCTGCTTATCACCTGAAGGTTGTTTTTCACTCTGTGGTGAACTTCTTTAAGCAAGATCTCTTTTTCCTTTAGCGCCAAACGGATTGCTCTGTCTATTTCCTTACGTTCAGTAATGTCATAAGCAATGCAACTTATCTCGTTTTGAGCATCTTCTGAAGAGATTGGGTTGAGAAAAATATGATACCACTTGGTCTCACCTGAGGCTATTTTAAGAGGGAGCTCAAAGTCTTTTGCGTCTCCCTTCAAGGCCTTCTTAAATAGCCTAATTTGTCCTTGATAAGACTCGTCGGTAATGAACTTTGAGATGTTTGACACGAAGGACATTCCAAGCTCTACGTTCTTGGTGAGCTTGTCTTCCATCAACCTTCTGAAGTTGTTGTTAAATGAGGTGATTTGGTCCTCTCGATTTAAGGTAAACATGATGAGGTTTTGGGTAGAGTCAAAGATTGAATCCAGTTTCGCAGATTGAGATTTCGCCTCTTTTTCGTGGTGCCTCATTTCGGATATGTCTAAATATATCCCACGCATACCAATGGCTTTTCCGTTGTCATCATATTGGGCAGAAGACGCGCCCAAGACAATTAATTCTTTCCCTTTTGAATCTAAAAACACACGCTCCTCTTGTTTTCCGTTTAGGGTGTTAATCCAATCTTTGTTTTTTGTGGGGAAGCTTTTTATAATGCCTTTAATTGTCGTTTTTGAAAGGCTCGTTTTTGTGAAGCCGAGCTTTTTATAGAACGAAGGGTTCGCGTATGTGAAGTGCCCCGAGGAGTCCACCACAAAAACAATGTCTGGGGTGTTTTCTAAAATATCCCTATATCTTTCTTCGCTTGATTTAAGCTCCTCCTCTGCCAGTTTCATGTCCGTTATGTCCCTACCCACTGCCATCGCCCCTAAAGACCTGCCAGTGCCGTCTCTCATGGTGGCTACGGAGATAAACATACTGAATGTTTCTCCTGAAATTCTTCTTCCCTCTATTTCACCCGAAAAATAACTTCTTTGTTGGAGTTCTTCAAAAACGCCATTGGCTGTTTTTTCATCAACGAGAAACGCTTTAAAATTAGGTGTGGTTTCTTGGTTTGGTTCTATTCCAAACTCTACCGAGAAGGCGTGATTATATTGCTGTAGGTTGCCCTCCATGTCGAACGCAACAATCATATCTATGGATGACTCAATAATGGATCTGTTAAACTCCTCTGCGTCTCTGAGTCGCGATTGGGTCTTTTTGTGCTTCGTTATTTCCTCTTTAAGCATAAGGTTTGACTCCTCTGCCAGGGTCGCCCTCATCTGCTCTCTCATAAGTTGAATTCTCGTACTGAGATCTGTGACTGTAACTTGAATTGCAGGAGATCTGTCGTGAAAAGAAAGGGTCATTCTTATTCCCACTTCTTTTTCCGTCCCGTCCCTAAGAACCATCATCACCTCTCGGTAAGGTGGTCTGTCACCATTTCTTACTTTTTCAACATCTTCCTTGACAACAACCTTGTCCTCGTCTTTAAATAAATCAATAAACACCTCGTCATAGATGTAATCTTCAACTCTTTCGTTGAGAAGCTCCAACCCACCCGTGTTTGTATATTTTATTCGTCCGTCAACGATTAAAAACAAACCGATAGGACTCGATTCTACCAACATTCTAAATCGCTCTTTTGTTTGAAGTAGGTCAAACTCTGTGCGTTTGCGATCTGTGATGTCATAGAGCATTAAAATTTGCTCACTTCCCTCCTCTTTCCCGTCACTCCTTGTGGCTTCGAGATAAATTGATCTCCCTTGCTTTGTAACCCCCCTTAACTCACATCTCATTCCCCAATTTCTCCTCGCAGACAATCTCTGCCAATCTCTTTCGTCTATAAAATCTAAGATCGAAATTCCCACAGGAACGCTTTCGTGACCAAACATGATCGCAAACTGTTCGTTAGAATCTTGAATAACACCCTCACTAAGGAAAACGATTCCCTCCATCGCAAACTGCGACAAAACTCGAAAGCGGGCCTCACTTTCTCTTATTTCATTGTCGTAAAATAGTCTTTCAGAAATATCTCTTACCTGGAGAGATTCTACATTTTTTTCTATTTGAGCTATTTTAATCTCACAATGAAATTCACTTCCATCTATTCTTCTTGCAAGGACACAAATCTTAATTACCCGACCTGATTTTCGAGACTTCTTAAGTTTACTGATCAGTAGGCTGTGTTCGTCTGGAAGATAATTAAATATACCTGAGTCTTTTGACAGCGGATCAAACCCCACCCACTCATCTTCTTCGCAATGAAATATTCTTCTTGCGTGCCTGTTGCTTTTTATTACTTTTCCTTTTTCAAGAATAAAGCGTGCCTCGGCTGATTTTTCAAAAAGAATACTGTCTAAATTATCCACGGGCTCAAGGTCGTGATGAATCTCTATTTCTCACCACTCTACTGCCATCTACTTTCCACAATTTATCGTGTCTAAACAAGTATATATAATCTATTTCACCGTTTTGTAAGAAATACCTCCATTTTCCATGTTTTGCGCCGCCATCATATTTTCCTGAAATCTTGACTGTTCCATCTGCATACCAATGTTTGTGAGCACCCTCTGGTTGGCCAAATGAATAGGCGCCCTCAAACATTTTATTCCCTCCTGAATACCGGTGAATCCATTTTCCATCCAGCTCTCCATTGAGATAATTTCCTTCTTCAATGTGGTCATTTACGTGATACATCCAAAAACCAACCCGCATCCCATCTTTATATAATCCTTTTAAAATCAATGATTTATTTAAACCAAACTCTTGAAATTCTCCATGCTCTAAACCTCTGCTGTATTCTTCTGATCTAATTATAAACCCACTTTCGTCCATCCATTTCCACTTTCCATCGAGCTTTCCTTTGTCATATGAGCCTGTTTGCTCTATCCATCCATTTGAATGGTAAAAAATCCATTTACCCGTTCTATTTCCATTTTCAAATTTACCCTCAGCTTTAATGGATTCATCATCATTGTATAGTTTCCAATCGCCTTGCTCGTTGCCTGAATAATCTATTATTCCCTTACCAATTGCTATTCCCTCTTTAAAAATTGCTGATGAAATTACATCTCCGCCTTCATTAAACGTTCTGCTTACACCATTTTTAAGCCCGTTTTTATAAGCTGTTTCTTCTTCTTTATTGCCTTTTTCATCAAATGTTCTTCTTACTTCTGTATTGTTTAAATCGGTATCGTTCTCAATCTTAAGCCCAAATTCATAACGAATAACATCTTGAAGATCTCCTCTTTGATTATAAAAACGAAACACACCGTGCTTTAAATTCTTTTTGTAAGGGCCTTCTTCTTTCACATTTTCATTTGGGTGAAACACTTTCCAAAGTCCTGTTTTTTCTCCTTGGTTGTTATATCTGTTAAACTTTTCGATTGAAGTAACCAAACCATTCTTATAGGATGTAAAACCTATTGCTCTTCCATTTTGCGCATACTCAGTAGATTTTCCGTGCTTTTTATTTTCTTTAAATTTGATTTTGTATTGAATCTGCCCTTCTGGAAAATAAAAATATTCAAATCCTTCTTTATATCCTGACAACCAGTTCGTTATTATTGAACTGTTTCCGTTTTCATAATATATAATTTCTCTGCCTTCCTTTTTATCGTTGCGATAAGATATTTCCTTTTCAAGTGATGAATTTTCTCTGTAAAATGACCATACACCCTCTAATTTATTCTGGTTTCTTAAGCCCAAACTTTTTATACTTCCACTTTTAAAATAAGATTTCCAAATGCCCTCAGGAATTCCATTTACAAAACACCCTTCACTAGAAAGGTTTCCGTTTGGGAAAAAATATTCTGTCCACTCACAATTTTCTAATTCTTTTTGAGCATTTATTTCAGAAAAAGAGAATGAGAGATTTAAACACACTAATAATATATATATATTCTTTAAATAATTAGTAGTTATAGTAGTCTTGTTCATAACAGGTATAACTATATCTAAAACAATTTTGTTTTCAGTGCCTATACGATTAATCAACGTATAGTCAACATGTTTTAAACATGCTTGAGCACTATTTATTAGGTATTTAAGGTAGGTTTTCAACGGTGCTTCAATAAAGATATAAATTATAAAAAAGAGTTTTTTTCGGTTTTTAAAAAGTTAACAAAGACCCAAAAGATGGTTAAAAGACTTTATAAATACACCGCTCAAAAATTAGGTTTTTAACGACCGTTATTTGCTTAGTGCTTATGGACCATATAACCTAATGGTTTTTATTATTGGATATCAACAGTTTTTAATAGGGTAATGAACAACGGTTGTTAATTATCTTGCAACCTCTTTAAACCCCCTTTTCGATGAATATTAGCATAGGTTGCGATCACGCTGGACCAGTTTATAAAACAACAATTAGTAATCACCTCAAAGAAAGAGGTTTTTCAGTGAAAAATTGCGGAACAGACGGAGAAGAGAGTGTTGATTATCCAGATTTTGCCCACGCAGTTGCTAACGATATAGATCATAAAACCTCAGAATTGGGCATTTTGATCTGCGGATCAGCCAACGGTGTTGCCATGACCGCCAACAAACACAGTGCAATCAGGGCTGCAATCGCTTGGACGCCAGAAATCGCAAACCTTGCCAGAACGCATAACAATGCGAACGTTATTTGTATTCCCGCAAGATTTGTAAGCGAATCAGAAGCGGTTCAAATTGTAGACGCCTTTATGGATGCCAAATTTGAAGGAGGACGTCACGCAAGGCGGGTTGGAAAAATAGCGTGTTGTGTTTTTGCGACCCTTTTGGGAATAGGATCAGCGTTTGCACAAAACACAGAGACACCAGAACCCCTATCCCCAGAACTGTCCTCAGCGGTCTATTCAGAGATGCTAGACACAAACAACTTGAAAGGGCACCTAAGCATTATTGCGTCTGATGGTTTTGAAGGTAGAGAAACAGGTACACGGGGCGCAGACCTTACCGCAGCATATTTGGAGAGCTACTACATAAGCCTTGGATTTAACCCTTATGATGGAAAATCATTCACCCAGCAGGTACCTATGATCAACGCCCAAATTAATGGGGGTACAGTAACTGTAAGTGAGAATCAATATGACATTGTCAGTGACTTCCTTGTATACCCAGGAATAGAAGAGCTGACCATAGACTCCTCTGCGATGGTTTTTGCAGGCTATGGAATTATAAACGAAACACTTAACGAATATTCGGGGCTAGATGTCAAAGGAAAAGTCGTCGTTGTGCTATCCGGGGACCCCAGAGATGAAGAATCTGTGTGGGCTAATAACACATCATTAAAGAGAGAAATTGCAGACTCACTCGGAGCCCAAGCTTTTGTGGTGCTTATGAAAGACCCAGACTACGCCACATTTAAGGGTCGCATGAAGTTTTATATGATGCGCAAATCGACGGTTTTAGACAGGAGTAAAGACGGAGAGGGCTCATCAATCCCCACCTTTTTATTGTCAGACAAGCGTGGTGATGACTGGGTTTCATCAATAAAAGGCATCAAGACAGTTTCAAAAACAAGGTCCAAAGCTGAGAAAAAAGGCATCTGTCCCACGGGAACAATTGACCACTTATGGAGCCACAATATTAACATGGGGTCGCATAAATTTAACGGTTTAAATGTACTCGCATACCTTCCTGGCTCAGACCCCGCGCTTCAAGAGGAGCTCGTTGTCATCACCTCCCACTATGACCACATAGGTATCGTGGATGGAGAAATTAACAACGGTGCAGATGATGACGGATCAGGAACGGTTACGGTAATGGAAATCGCCAGATTATACATGGAGGCACACAAAGATGGTCACGGGCCAAGAAGAAGCGTTCTCTTTATGAATGTTGTGGGAGAGGAAAAAGGTTTATTGGGATCAGAATGGTACTCTGACCACCCGGTCTTTCCATTAGAAAACACTGTCGCCAACCTTAATGTTGATATGGTAGGCAGGGTTGATGAGGCCCATGCAGATGACGAAAAATACGTTTATTTAATTGGGGCTGACAAACTCAGCTCAGAGCTCCATGAAATCTCAGAACAAGCAAACAGCAACCACACAAACATTAAGTTGGATTACACCTTTAATGCCCCCGACGATCCGAACAGGTTTTACTACCGCTCTGACCATTACAATTTTGCAAAACACAACATTCCAGTCATTTTTTATTTCAGCGGTGTTCATGAAGA
>JAPKBK010000243.1 GCA_028823435.1 Flavobacteriales bacterium | reverse complement strand
TCCTTGCGTTCACCCTTTTGTTGAGAAAGTACTGTTGAATTGTAGAGCTTGCCCCACTGCGTCTCGAGCTTCACACCGAAGAGGCTTTGAGACCCCGTAATGAGGGTTCCTTGGAGGGGAAGAGAAATGTTTCCCGCTTCAATATTCTTGAGTATATCGTCTTCTTCACCCTGAAAACCGATGTTCATTTGGTTTTCGAAATCGAACAGAGATTCTGTGTTATACTGCGTCCCAAGCTCAATTTTATCACCGATTTTACCTGTTATATTTAATTGAATTCTTTGGTCAAAATCGAATGTGGTCACGCGTCGTTGACGTTCGGGAATTCTAGGGTTTTCTGTATTGGAACTGTTAAGGCCAAACGTGAGTTCAGCGGTTCCCTGGGGAATGATTTCAATTTCATTCGTTCCGAAAAGCATTTCGAACAGTTCCGAATCTATTTCAAGTTTGGGCGCAAATCCACGAGCAGCCTCATCATCTTCTTCTTGCAATTGATCCCAAAATTCAGATAAATTTCCCTGCATGTCATAATTCAGAAATTCATCCAAAGAAAACAAAGATGACGGACGGAAATCAAGTGTGTCACCGATGGTTTGGGCCACTATATACTGATCAGAAAGAGGATCATAGGTGACGCCATAATTAAAGTTTGAAGGCCAGTCAAGGGAGATGCCTCCAGGATATTCAACGGGGTTGAATGTATCCTCTCCGCCATGTGGAAAAGGTAAATTAATCACAGAAGAGTCCGCTTCCTGTGCATAAAATGAGGCACTGAAAACAGATGCCGCTAAGACAAAAAGAATCGCTGCGCCTTGTATTTTCACCTTATTCACCTGTTCGTTCTGCTATTCAGTTCTAGTTCAAAGCTCCTTTAACGCCTGTTTTATAAGGACCTCCAGTGTATAATCACTGTCGGAATTTTCCAGTATACGGCTGAGTGTCTTCTCTACCCGTGACTTGTCAAAACCTAAAGTTGCCAAAGCAAGTAACGCTTCATTCTTCACAGTATTGTGTTGCGAAGATATTCCTGATACATCTTCTCCTCCTCCGGTTTCTGGACCTACTTTATCTTGAAGGTCTATGATGATTCGTTGTGCGGTTTTTGCGCCGATTCCTTTGACCTTTTTCATGGTGTCTGAATCACCTGAGGCGATCACCTCTGTGGTCTTTGCGGGATTCATGGCGGAGAGAATGAGTCTCGCCGTGTTTGCCCCGACGCCACTAACACCTATGAGTAAAAGAAACATTCTACGCTCCTCTTGCGTTGCGAAACCATAAAGCGTCATCGCATCTTCTCTTACCACCATATAGATATTTAGAAAAATACTTTCGTTATCCGTAAGTGCTTCATAGGTCGTGAGACTTATTGAAACGAGGTAGCCCACTCCACCACACTCTATCACAACATGCGTTGGGTGTTTCTCAATTAACCTTCCGTTTAGATGATAAATCATTCGTGAGATTTGTTTTGAGCATCAACTACTGCAAGTCTTACCATATCTACAATTTCCTTCACCGAAGATCCCATCTGTAAAATGTGCACTGATTTCTTCATTCCAAGAAGTACGGGGCCTTGCGCTTCTATGCCGCCCATTTCTTGCAAAAGTTTATATGAAATGTTCCCTGCAGATAAGTTTGGAAAAATAAGTGTGTTGACCCTGCGCTGGTGTAAAACAGAAAAAGGGAAACTCTCTGACAACAGATCTTGGTTGATTGCATAATTTGCTTGAATCTCACCGTCAACGATCAAATCGGGATGATCTCTGTGTAAAATTCGGGCTGCTTCAGACATCTTATTCGCATCTTCTCCTTTGGAAGAACCGAAATTAGAGTAACTTAAGAGTGCGATCCTAGGGACCAGCCTTAAGCGTCTCACCGCTTCTGCCATAAGGATTGTGATATCGACAATCTCCTCAACTGTAGGGTTAACCGTGACTGTCGTATCCGCAAAAAACATAGGACCTTCCTTTGTCTGCATAATATACATCCCAGCTACTTTATTGACGCCTTCGGCTTTACCAATCACTTGTAACGCGGGCCTAATCACGTTGGGATAATTCCTTGTAAGTCCTGAAACCAAAGCATCAGCTTCTCCGCTCTCCACGAGCATAGACCCGAAGTAATTTCTTTTTCGCATGGCCCTTTCTGCCTCAATCGCTGTTAAGCCATGTCGCATTCTCTTCTCGTGAAGGAGGGTTCCAAATCGTTCTCGTCTCTCTGCTTCCTCTGGGCTTCTGGGGTCTATAATTGTCGCTGAATGTAAAGCGAGATTGTTTTCCGTGATAAGACGCTCAATTTTTTCTTTTCTTCCAATTAAAATGGGGTGCGCTATGCCTTCCTGAACTGCTTGTTCAGCAGCTTTAAGAACTTTATAGTGCTCTGCTTCAGCAAAAACAACCCGTTTGGGATTTTTTGAAGCGCGTTCGCTAATGGATCTTGAAAAATTGGTGGCCTGGCCCAGTCGACTTAATAAATTCCTTTCGTATTCATCCCAATCAGAAATGGGTTCTTTCGCGACGCCTGAATCCATCGCTGCTTTTGCAACAGCAGGCGCTATTGCGGTCATCAATCTTGGATCAAGTGGTTTGGGAATAATCAATTCTCTTCCGAAAAAAAGGGACTGCTCCTCATAGGCAACACTCACTTCATCGGGAACCGTTTCTTTTGCAAGGTTTGCAATTGCTCTGACCGCAGCAAGTTTCATTGCGTCATTAATCGCTGTCGCTCTCACGTCTAA
>JAPKBK010000035.1 GCA_028823435.1 Flavobacteriales bacterium | reverse complement strand
AGTTGGATTCCTTACTATATTTGCACCCCTGAATTTAAAATAAAAATGGCAAATCACAAGTCAGCATTAAAGCGTGTTCGTTCAGACGAAAAGAAGCGCGATCGTAACCGTTACCAGCACAAGACCACTCGTAACGCAATTCGTAATTTACGTGCGTCAACTGACGCAAAAGAAGCAACTGCGATGTTGCCCAAGGTTTCGTCTATGTTAGACAAGCTTGCAAAAACGAATGTCATTCACAAGAATAAAGCGTCCAACCTTAAATCTAGCCTCTCCGTTCATGTAACGAGCCTAGCTTAAGTCAAGACTATTATCATATTTGACCCCTCGACATTATGTCGGGGGGTTTTTTTTTGAATAATTTTCGAGATGATGTGTTATGGTGAATGATTTGAAACCGAGGGACAGGATGCTAATTCAAGGTGCAGGTGCTTTAAAAGACTCTGAATTATTGGCTATTTTAATAGGCAATGGTCCCAGTGGTAAGACAGCGCATGATGTAGCGATTGACCTCCTTGATTTGGCGGGTGACAATTTGCATGAGTTAGGTAAATTTCTTCCTGAAGGGTATGCGTCAATTTCTGGAATAGGATACGCAAGAGCCTCGGTACTTAGTGCTGCAATGGAGATTGGTCGCCGCAGGATGGCGAGTATGAGGCCTGTCACCTTTCAGATTGTTTCTTCTAGAGACGTTTTTTTAAGGTTTGTAGATAGGTTGTCAGATCTTCCACATGAAGAGTTTTGGATTTTACTTCTTCGCAGATCAAACCATGTTCTCGCAGAGATTAAAATTTCATCAGGGGGGTTGTCTGGAACTGTTGCAGATCCAAAGATAATTTTTGGAAGAGCGCTTGCGTTAAGCGCTGCGGCTATCGTTTTAATCCACAACCATCCCTCGGGAAACCCCAAACCGAGTTCCAGTGATAAATCACTCACAAAAAACATGAGAGAAGCCGGAAATTTTTTAGATTTACCAGTATTGGATCACATCATCGTAGCAGGCAAACAGTATGTTAGCTTTGCGGATGAAGGACTCATCTGAAAATGCCTTTGTTACTCACCATATTAGGGGCCAGACCTCAGTTTATTAAAGCAGCTGCTTTGACTAGAGCTATTGCAAAAAATCTTGATTTGGGCTGGCACCAATCAATCATTCATACGGGGCAACATTACGATGCCAAGCTTTCAGATATTTTCTTTGAGGAATTAGATTTGCCAAGACCTGATTTTACGCTTCGGTTAGAAAGCAGTGAGAGAGCGGCTAGAATGCATGAGATGAAATTAGGGATATCGAATGCAATACAGGAATGTACGCCAGATGCGGTCGTCGTATACGGAGACACTGATTCAACTTTGGCAGGCGCTCAGGCTGCTGATGCGTTAGGAATCCCGATTATTCATATCGAGGCAGGGCTTCGGTCTTTTGATCTTGACATGCCAGAGGAGGTCAATCGGATTGCGACAGATAAACTATCGTCCATTTTAATTGCGCCCACGACTACGGCCGTTCAAAATCTTCAAAATGAAGGAATTTCCGGTGCTTTTCTAACGGGGGATATCATGCACGACAACGCATTGTATTTCACAAAAGAGATGCAGGGACTCGACTCGAAATCGGTCCTCCTCACAATGCATCGGCCCTCCAATGTAGATGATCTTCCTCGTCTGCGTCTTGGATTGATGCTATCGGGGAGTGGTGTCTGCGTCATCATGTTGACGCTACTTTTCCTGTGCATCCCCGAACAAAAAAATCTCTGATTGCATTGTATGGTTCAGTTTGGTCTCATGTTCTTTCGGAAAAAAACATTCATGCCATTGATCCTGTCGGGTATATTGAACTTCTTCGTTTAATCAAGACGAGTAGCCTCGTCATCACAGACTCAGGAGGAATACAAAAGGAAGCCTACAGTTGTGAAACACCCTCGGTCGTCATACGCCGGAATACAGAATGGGTTGAGCTTGTGAATGCGGGTCATACTGTTTTGTGTTTTGAACCAAAAGATCTTAACGGGTGTGCGAACTCACAATTTGGAAGAACGATAGATGGTGCTGATGCGCTTTATGGTGACGGCGAGGCCGCGCATGATATTCTTAGGATCTTAAGTGAGAAATTGTCATGAGTAAGATTTCGATATCCTACAGCGCGCCCTCTGAGCGAATGAGGTACGGCGCGGATATCTTATTCCGGACATGTTTGGGTGTTGACGTTGAATGGGTCGACAATGTTGACCTTGACAATTCGGGCACTCACTTTTATACAATTAACGCTTCTACCAAGTCGTTAAAATGTCCAATCCATTCATTGAGCTTTTGCGACGATATGACAACGCGTTCTTCGGGTGTAATGTGGGTCGAGTGGAAGGGTTTTAAATTCCCAGGGGAAGTCCTGGGAGTCACTGATTTAATGTTTGACCCTTTGGCAGCGGCATTTTTTTGTTGTTCACGATGGGAAGAACTCCCTTCAGATGGTGAAGTAGACACAGAGATGCGTGACACGCATGGTCGCTTTCGTGGCGTTTCTAGCGCGGCCTATAAGGAGGGGATGTTGAGAACGCCCATCATTGAAAACCTGGCGAGAATCCTGGCAAAAGAGCTGGGGGTTACACCCGAAATCACAACGCAAGATTATGAATATCAACCCACGATTGACATCGATATAGCGTTTGCCTATCAGGGACGGTCGCACCTTCACAATATAGCTGCAGGTACGAGAGATTTTGTGTTGTTAAGGTGGGGACGCGTCCGTGAAAGAATGAACGTTCTTTTAAACCATGCCCAAGACCCTTACGACTCCTACGATTTTTTTCTGAACCTCCACGAGCAGTCACATCTGACGACACAATGTTTCGTGCATTTTGCCGATTATAAAAGACCGTACGACTTAGGCGTTTCGAAATCAGTGTTAATTCCTTTAATGGAAAAATTGTCTTCTCGTGCCAATGTAAACTGGCATCCAAGCTACGCGGCAACTTCTCATCGTGGTCAACCCTTTTTAAATGAAAAAAGGACCTTTGAAAATGTGGGGAATACATCTGAGATAAGAACGCATTTCTTAAGAGGGCAATCTTCAATGTGGACCGCGTTTCAAGATGCGTCAATACAGCATGATTATTCTATGGGATATGCAGATCAGCCTGGGTTCAGAGCGGGTATGAGCCGTCCTTTTCCAGCATATGACATTGAAAAGGACTCGCCCCTTGAGCTTGTGATTCATCCCTTTGCTGTGATGGATTCAACATTGAAATCATACTTGAATCTTGACTGTGAACAGTCCCTTCATCTTGTGTCTGAGCTTTCCGATGCCGTGAGAGAGGTAGGAGGTGTGATGATGACTGTGTGGCATAACACTTCAGTCTCAAATCATGGAATTTGGGAAGGTTGGCAAACTCTTTATGAAGATGTAGTAAGAAGGTGCCTACCTTAGCTTATATGAATGAGCATTTGATTCACGATTTCAGTAAAAAGAAAGGACTGGCAGGAAATTTACTTTTCAGTTTACGTCATCCACAAGCCCAAAGCCACCGCGCAGCATTCCGTCACAATCTCCAACGTTTGGGTTGGATGTTGGGAAATGCGCTTGCAGAGGTCTGGCCCATGAAAGACGTAGAGGTTAACACAGGTCTGGGTACAGCAAGATGTAGTATCCCCTCAGAACAGCCTGTGCTGGCCACCGTAATGCGTGCTGGTTTGCCCATGCACGCAGGTGTTTTAGATGTGTGGGATGGTGCTGACTGCGCCTTTGTATCTGCATACAGGAAGCACAATCCCAAAGGAGGATTTGACATTGAAATCGAGTATCTCGGCGCACCTTCTTGTGAGGGTCGCATGCTCGTATTGGTGGACCCGATGCTCGCAACAGGCGCATCAATGGTTGCAGCGTATAAAGCCCTTTGCTCAGATGGGACGCCCAAACAGCTTCATGTCATTTGTGCGATTGCCAGTCCTGAAGGGGTGAAATATGCACAACAAGAATTGCCGGAAGGAACTACTTTTTGGATTGGGGCGATAGATGAAGGCTTAGATGAGAACGATTATATCGTTCCAGGTTTAGGAGATGCTGGAGATTTGTCATACGGACCGAAAACCCGATCATAGTATACAGCGATGGGTGAAGGGTTTATTTCTGATATTGTGGCTTACCTGGGATGGGTCTTTATGTCAATCCTGAAGTTCTTGATCACACCATCTCTTATGATTGCTGCGGGCAATAACTGGATGGAAGTGATGGTCACATGCACTTTAGGTGCTACAATTGGAATCCTGCTGTTCTATACAGCAGGGAAGTCTATTTTTTCATGGTGGAAAAGGGTGAAGGCTTCTTCTCGGAATAACAAGACACCTAAAAAAACGCGCTTAATCACGAAAAGAAAGCGGCAGTTTATTCAATTTAAAAGCCAGTATGGTCTTGTGGGATTGATGCTCGTTTCCGTTTTTATTTCTGTGCCTATAACCGCAGTTCTTGGGGCCAAATATTTTTCACACAATCGCAACACGCCCATTTACTTAATTGCTGCATTTGTTCTGTGGGGTTGTGTCTTGACCTTTATAAGCTGGAGCGTTAAATCGGGCTTTTTTTAATGACGACTTGTAAATGATATGAAAGATTTATTTTTTGATTTGGATCACACGCTTTGGGATTTTGAAAGGAATTCTGTTGAGGCTTTAAGAGAAGGTTTTGAAGAAATTTCACTTTCTTCCTTCGGGATTGAAAGTGTTGAAGAATATATATCAACCTACAAAAAAGCCAATGCGTGGTGCTGGGGAGAGTATCAATCTGGCCGAATGGATAAAGCGGAATTGCGCTGGCGAAGATTTTCCATGACCCTTGAACATTGGGGGTTAGAAAAAGATGCTGTATTGGGAGATCGCTTGGGGTCTCATTATGTTGAAACCTCCCCCTATAAAACGCATCTCGTCAAAGATGCGTTGAAAGTGGTGACCGATTTACATGAACGTGGACACAGATTAATCATGCTCACGAATGGTTTTGAGGAAGTTCAGCACATTAAAGTGACACAGTGTGGCTTAGACCCCTTTTTTGAAACCGTCTTAACAAGCGACGCCCTTGGCGTCAAGAAACCCCACCGAGAGATCTTCAATTTGGCGTTGAAGGAAACAGACTCAAAGCGAGAGAACGCAATCATGTTGGGGGACAGTTTGGAGGCAGATATCATAGGTGCAAGAGACGCAGGTTGGGGACAGGTCTATTATAACCCACAGTCGATTCCACACAATGAAATGGTGCTTCACGAAGTGGTGGATTTAATATCAATTTTAGACCTTCCCTTGAGAAAATAGGATAAAGAAGGTTTGGTGTATTACCTTAGTGAAATGGCAAAAGAAGAAAAGAAGAAAAAGCTGAATATCGAGCTTCCAGAAGAGATTAGTGAGGGTATTTACTCAAACTTGGCAGTAATAACGCATAGTCCGACTGAGTTTGTGACAGACTTTATTCAAATCATGCCAGGCATGCCGAAGGCGAAAGTTCGTTCTAGAGTGATCATGACGCCGCAACATGCAAAGCGATTGTTAAAAGCTTTGGCTGGGAATATCAAGCGATATGAAGATACGCACGGTGCGATATCTGAAATTAGCGGACCTGAAGAGACTATGCCATTGGCATTCGGAGGTCCACAAGGGGAGGCGTAACCCGTGATGTGGGTGTTACGCGTTTAAGTGTATTCTCTCGCCATTAATGGTACCAAATACAACGCCATTTAGTTCCTGATTTCCCCAAGGGTTGTTGACGCCACCAGATATTTCTGGTGACAAGAACTTCTGCTTGGGTGTGAACCATGTGATTTTTGCGGGTACATTTAATTCAATGTGCAGCTCTGGGAGTTGATAGATTCGGCGTGTCGCATTTGAGATCGAATCCACCAAACGGGCTAAATCTAAATCAGGACAGGCTGTGTTCAAGGCTGCAAAAACGGATTCAATTCCTGCAATCCCGTTTGGGCTTAAAGCGAATTCAACGTCATGACTTTCTATGCGCTCAGGTCTGTGGTCAGAGACGACAGAGTTAATGACTCCGTCTGCCAATGCCGTCCGTAAAGCTTTTCTGTCAGCTTTGGATCTCAAGGGAGGGTTGACCCTAAATGTTCCGTCAAAGGAGCGCAGATCTTCATCAATAAAAGTCAGGTGATGGGGGGTGGTAGATGCCGTTATTGCAAGCCCGCGTTTTTTTGCTTGCTTGATAAGTTTGACGCCACCTTCGGTAGATACCACAGGGATGTGTAATCGTCCTCCGGTGTATGAGAGAATCTCAATATCGCGTTGGAGTCTGATTGTTTCAGATTCAGACGGAGATCCAATAAGGCCTAACGCAGTACTTGTCTCTCCTTCATGCATAGAGGCTCCTGGATTAAGGTCTCCTTCATATGCATCCGACAAGACTACAGCGCCAGATGGAGAGAGGTATTCTAAGGCCATCTTGAGCAGGCCCACCCTTTCAATGGGTGCGTCATCATAAAATCCAATTGCGCCAGCGTTACTCATGTCATAGAGTTCAGCCAGTTGTTTTCCTTGCCTTCCTTCAGAGACACATCCAAGTGGGAGCGGGTCACATGGCGTGTTGTATTCCGTGCCGCGGGTGAGAAGATAAGAGACAGCTGATTTGTTGTCAACTGGGGGCGAGGTTGAAGGAAGCACTGCGACATCCGTGAAGCCTCCAGCTGCACAGGCATGAAGTCCTCTTTCGAGTCCTTCTTTAAACTCCAATCCAGGATCCCGAAAATGAGCCTGCCCATCCATCCAACCCGGACTTATGTAACTGCCTTTTTTATCTAAAACTAGCGCAGTTTTATTTTCTAAATCTGTGCCAATTTCTGTGATCACTCCTTTCTTAATCCGGAGGTCAATTTTTTTACCATTGAAAGAACCGCCTGTGTCGACGACTCTGACATTCTTTATGAGTATGTGCGTTTCCATCTTTTTTGAAGAATTGTTTCACCTGCTAATGCGATAATTACGACAAGAATTAAATACCACCAAAGATGGTTTCCAGTATCTAGATTCCCCACTACAGAGGAAATAGTTTCGTTTGTGACATTGAGAACAGTAGCATTCCCCCATCCAAAGGAGGACAATTGTTGTTGAAATGTAGGGATGTCCCATGCAGAAGGGTCACTTTCAGTTCTGTCTGCGTTGAGGCCAAATGCAAGAACCTGGACTTTGTCTATTTCCACGAAATAATTCCCCGGTGTATCAAGCTCAGGGCCGAGGCGTAAATTTGTCGATCCGTATGCTGACCTGGATTCAGGGAGTATGACACTCGAGCTGTCTATTGAGGAGATACGGATCTCATCTTCTTCGTTGGATTCTGAATTTAAAGTCAGCGCATTGTCTAACCCAAGTGTGAACGCGTGAACCCTTGCCGATCGAGAGACTTCAGATATTCTTAAAAGAATGGGAACGAAAAGTGCGTGATTTACCAAGTTCCCCGTTTCTTTTTCTAATGGCGACCCGAAAAGAAATGCCCCACCTTTATTTACTGGAATCCGAGATAGAAAAGCCAGTCCAGAAGACATCGACCCGAGAATTTCTTCATCTGGAGAAATGTTTCTCACGAGACATCTGTCGGTAGATGGTAAGTCCATGCGTGTTGGCGTCGATGAAAATACCCCGTCGAATAACGGATGGTCAACATTCAAATCCCCAATCGAAACCGGAGACTCAGAGAGGTTCCATTGAGATCCAGAACCGAACCCTAATTGAGTACGCAAATAATTGGCTCTTGAAGCACTGTTTGATGAATCTGGTATGACAACGACAGTCCCACCTAAAGACGCAAATTCCACCAGTGTTTTTGTGAGCCCATTTGTAGGGTCGACTAATCCATTTGTGATGATTAAATCAAACGAGGACAACGTTTTGGAATCAGGAATAGATTCGGAGGTCTCGATGTTTACAGATGCGCTGCTGGATTCATAGACGCGATTTAAACTTTTCGTTTCTTTGGAAAAGAGATCTTCGGTGAGATGTAAGATGTTGATTTGGTCTACAACCTCATACCCTAGAAAGTATGTGTCATCAAATTGAATCGGAGAATCATCGATAGATAATACGGCGTGATTTAGTCCAGGCTGTCCATGACTGAACCTAAGGACAGTGTCGGTTTCTAAGCCAGGAATAAGGTTAAAATTGGCAATCGCCTTTCGTTCTTCATCGATGTGGAGCTGAAGCCCCAATCCATCGACGCTTTGACGTGCATTGTGTTTGATACGTACGTGTAATTCAGCAGGTTTTCCGGCGGTTGCAATTGGTGCGTTAAACCAGGCGGAGTCAATCCAAACATTTGGCCTTTCATTCGCGAGACTTGGGAGAAAATAAATAGAAATGTTTGAGTCAGGAAGAAATGAATCTGAAAGGACATGTGAACTTTTTTGGAGATCACTTAAGTAATAAATTGACTTTACTCTGTCATTTTCTTTTTGTAAAAGGTCAGTAGCGCGTGAGATCACAGATTCCACATTCCTTACAAATGGTTCGGTACGAATGCCTGAAATCCTCTCTAAGGTTTCTTCTTTGCTGTAAAAATGAGCATAGCTTCCAGCAAATGAATTGGTGAGAACAGTAAATTTATCCGTCTCAGAGTACCGTTCAACTATTTCTGAAGCGCGTGTTTTAAATACCTGTAACAGTGGCCCCTCCTCACCAATGGCATCAATTGATGGACTGGTGTCTATGTATATAGAGATGGCATTTCCTACCCTAGAGGCATCTTGAGAATTCTCTGAATAAGGAATGTATGGGTCCGCAAACGCGCAAACGATTGCACCTATCGCTGTAAGTCTCAAAGCTAAAATCAACAGGTTGCGGAGTCTGTGCTTCGATCTGGTTTCTTTTTTGATGTCTGCTAAAAACGACACATTTGAAAAAGAAACTTTTCTAAATTTTCGCAAATGAAGTAAATGGATTAATACGGGAATGATTAGCGCTGCTAATCCCCAAAGTATTTCTGGTCTGACCCACTCCATTTCTGCTGCAAAGTTAATTGGTTTTACGACCTTTACACCATTATTATATCTGTTATGGAAATTAAAAAATTAAAGAGGCTTTCACAAAAAGAACTCAGTGCGTTTTTGCACGAGAAACAACTGCTATTTGAAACGCGAGAATTTATTCCTGATGACCCCATCTCGATCCCTCATTTATTTTCAAATAAAGCCGATATAGAAATAGCGGGATTCCTTGCAGCTACAATAGCTTGGGGACAAAGAAAGTCAATATTGAAGAATGCACATAGCTTCATGGAGCGGATGGATTACTCTCCGTTTGACTTCGTTTTAAATTTTGAAAAGGCTGACGAAAAAGTGTTTGAGGGGTTTGTGCACAGAACGTTTCAACCTGAGGATGCGGTGTGTTTTATGCGGTCATTACAAAGAATTATTCGTGATTATGGATCTTTAGAGACTGTTTTTGCTTCAGAATGGGAGGCATCAGGTCGACCAAACAATCTAAAAGACGTCATCAGTAAGTTTCACACATTGTTTTTCAACCATCCACATCCTGACCGAACACGCAAACATGTTGCAAATCCTGCAAAGGGATCTGCTGCCAAGCGTTTGAATATGTACTTGAGATGGATGGTGCGGTCAGCGGACAGGGGAGTGGATTTTGGGATCTGGGATCAGATTCCTACAGGTGTGTTGAGTATCCCTTTAGATGTTCACACATCCAATGTCGGAAGAGCCTTGGGTTTGTTGAATCGCACGCAAAACGATTGGAAATCTGTCGAAGAATTGGACGCATCTCTGAGGCGTTTCGATTCCGTTGATCCAGTGAAATTTGATTTTGCACTCTTCGGATTGGGTGCGATTGAAGGGTTTTAAGACTGAGTTAGTGAATGAGCCCAATCCTGTTCTCAACACTGTCTTGGATTTTGTTAAACAGCTGTTCTGGATTGTATGTTCTCCAACCGATGTCGTTGAGCGCACCTCCCAAGACAAAATAACTGTCTAGATCTATCGTTTTCATGTCCTCAAGGACGTGATTGCTGAAATTAAGTAAGGCAATCCAACCATCCAATTCGTCCAGTTCATCAAACCATTCTTCATAATAAGAATCGTCGCTGTAATGGAAGTTCAGGACATTCTCTCCAATTAAGATGAACTTTGAGATGCCTTCCTCCTGCAGGGATTCTATAATGTCGCGCTTGAGCTGCATGATGTCGTTGTGCAAGCAGTCATTCCATTCTCCCATGAGTTCTAAGATGGCGTACCCATCTTCATACTCCACAAATAGGATCTTGAGGTAGAGTGTGTTTGATCCAAATGTATCCCACTGAGGGTGGATGAAATGGTCATACAACTTGATGTGATAAGACATTTCATTATACACGGTCTCAAAAAAAGGACTTCGAGGATCAAGGCTTGCCACGTAGTGATTGCGCCAGTTGTAATAGGGTTCAATCTGATGCATCTACTCAGAGGTTCCTTGACGTGATTTAAAACGCTCCACAGCTTCTCTGACACTGCCATGTGCCAGCAATAGTTCTTTCGCCTCATCATTGCCAAGCCCTGTCGTTTCGGCCACCATTTTTGTGCCCCGTTCGATGAGTTTTATATTTGACAGCTTCATGTCGACCATTTGGCTGCCTTTCACGTGCCCAAGTTGAATCATCGTGACGGTCGTGATCATATTGAGAATAAGCTTGGTGGCTGTTCCCGCCTTTAAACGTGTAGATCCAGTTACAAATTCAGGACCCGATATTGCTTCGATGGGAAATTCAGATTCTCGTGAAAGTTCACTTTCGGGATTGCATGTGATGCAAGCGGTGAGCATTCCCATTTTCCGGGCTTCCACAATCGCGCCTATGACGTAGGGTGTTCTTCCGCTTGCGGCGATTCCCAAGACTGTATCTCGCTGCGTGACCTCATGTTTCGATAAATCGTTCCATCCTTGATGGACATCATCCTCGGCGCCTTCTACCGCTTTTCTGATTGCTGAATCTCCTCCTGCAATTAATCCCACCACCCTTCCATCTTCAACACCAAATGTAGGAGGGCATTCGCTGGCATCTACAACACCCAATCGACCACTTGTTCCAGCTCCCATATAGAATAACCTTCCACCTTGCTTCATCCTTTCCACCAAATGAACCACAAAATCTTCAATGTCTTGCTTCACTCTTCCCACAGCTTCTAAGGCTTCGAAATCTGTTTCATGCATGGCAGAAATCAATGCGCCGACACTCATCTCGTGAAGGTCAGCGTACTTGCCAGTTTGTTCTGTGGGTGGTGTCGCCTTGCTCATTGTCTTTTTATAATCCATTCTTTAGCCAAATATCCCATGATTTCTCTGCCTGTAGTCTCA
>JAPKBK010000242.1 GCA_028823435.1 Flavobacteriales bacterium | reverse complement strand
TCCAACAGAAATGAGACAGACTTTGACATCTTTTTTGCCCCCCGGCATCTACAATGGCAAAGCGCATCTGTTCTTGACTTTCCCATCAATTCTGATTCTGACGACCTCTCTCTAGTTGTTCTAAATGATGACGAGATGTATGTGTGTTCTAACAGAACACATTCGGAAGGTTTTGACGTTTATCTCTTATCGAGAACTAAAAATGAATCCCTCGCAACGGGTTTCTATTTGGAATTAACCTTGGATGGGAATCCAGTTTCGGGTGTGGAAGTTAAATGGGTAGAACCCTCAGGATTTAACCGCGGCACTTCAGTATTTGAAAATACAACAGACCCTCAAGGCGTCATCTCTTTAGATGAACTGCCCTCAGACAGAGTGTTGTCTATGCGAATCGGGTCGGTAGAGTCACCTGTTATTGAAGGGACTGTTGTAAGGATTGTGAATGCGAATGGGGAGGTTGTTAGAGCTTATGCAGTTAATACATCAGGTGTTTTATCTGTGGATTTCTTACCACTGGATTCAATCAATGATCTTGACTTGAATGATTTGCTTGATTTAAGCGGTCTCCCATCTCGTTATCCTCCGATCTATACACTCTACTTCGACCTCAATATATCCACCCCTACAACTCAATCTGCGGATCAACTTGAGGCGTGGTGGCAGACTAACGCCCAGGATTTTATTGTTAAAATTCAGGAGTTCGCACTCGTGTTAGAAGGGCATGCAGATGTTACAGGAACGACAGATTCAAATGAAAATTTGAGTAAAAAAAGGGCGGTTTGGTTCAAGGCGTGGTTAATTTCTAAAGGCGTTCATGCCGAACAAGTCAGTACGCGTGGCATGGGTGCAAGATTCCCGGTGAAACGTTGTCCAAATATCTCAGATCCATTTTCAGATTGTCCCCCTGAAGTACACGCTGTAAATAGACGTGTCGAACTCAGGTGGGAAGTGTTATAGATGTAGTTTAAAATCTAGCGAAATACAGACGCAACGACAATCTAAGAATGCATACTTTTACACCATGCTTATAACACTAATGCGTTCAAAACTCCACCGACTCACAGTCACTGAGGCGGATTTAAATTACGTAGGGAGTATCTCGCTTGACCCCAACCTGATGGAAGCGGCTGACCTTATAGAAGGGGAAAAAGTCCAAATTGTAAATGTCAATAACGGTGAGCGATTAGAGACTTATACCATTAAAGGAACTCGAGGGACTGGCCAAGTTTGCCTCAATGGCCCCGCTGCACGCCGATGCCAGCCTGGGGACGTCATCATTGTCATAGCATATGGAATGATGACCCTTGAAGCGGCAAAAACATTTACGCCTACGGTTGTTTTTCCGGATACAGACACAAACACCATTCTCTAAATATGAATTGGAAAAAAGCGCTCACCCTTTCTGTATTTTTTGCAATAGGCATTTTTCTATTTGTAAAGCTTATGGACATGGTAGAAGACAAGTCCGAGCTTTTTGAATACATGTCTTCGGCGCCAATTTGGGCAATTGCATTGACTTTCACGATGGGTTTTCTGGCCATAGTAAGTCGCGGTTACAGATGGTTGCTGTTGATAGAACCCCTTGGATACAGCGCATCAGGATTCAGAGCAGTGTGTGCAGTCGCTTTTGGTTATTTCGCAAATACATTTGTCCCCAGGTCTGGTGAAGTAGCCCGCTGCGCCGCCCTGAATTCCACAGATGACATTCCAGTCAACAAACTTTTAGGTACAGTCATCACAGAAAGAGTTGTAGATCTGATGATGCTCTTTCTCTTTATGTCAGTTGCGCTTGTCACGAATTACGATGCTGTTATCAGTTTACTTGGTAAAATAAAACAACCAGACAGCTCAGAGTTACAGAATTACATCATTGTCTTTGTTCTCGCAATCATTCTTATCGCATTCATGATCAGAAGAACAAATAAGTCGAACCATCCGATACAGAAAAAAATCGTGGAATTTGTTTCAGGGATTGGCAAAGGAGTTAAAAGTGTTCTTCTGATGAAACATCGCATTGCATTCATCTTGCATACGTTTTTCATTTGGATCATGTATTTCTTAATGTCTTATGGGCTTTTCATTTCTATGGAGGGTTCCCGTGGGATCGGCGTTTTCGAATCAGTATGGGTTATGGTGTCGGGAGGATTCGGGATGGTTTTCCCTGCCCCAGGAGGCATCGGGGCTTATCAATGGGCGGTCACCCTGGGCTTTGAGTCGTTAGGATACGATCAGCTTGTGGGCGTATCAGTAGGGAATGTTGTTTGGTTGACACAAACAGGCATGATTATTATTGTAGGCACGATAGGCTACTTTTTCTTGGCTGCATATCGTGTTTCTTTGAAGAAGTCTAAATCTGAATGATGTCCTCTTTTACGCTATCTGAATTGCTTGAATTAAGATCCACATGGGCTTCTGAAGGGCAGAACGTTGTATTTACAAATGGCGTTTTTGATCTGCTTCATGTAGGTCATCTTCATTCGTTGGAATCAGCCAAATCTTATGGAACTCGGTTAGTTGTAGGGATCAACTCTGACGCCAGTGTGCGTGAACTTGGCAAAGGCCCAGAACGTCCTGTACATAGCGACAGAGACAGAGCCAAACTCCTTTCTTCCCTCACGTGTGTAGACGCAGTCATTGTTTTCTCCGAACACACACCGCTAGAATTAATATCTGCGCTCTCACCCGATGTTCTTGTCAAGGGAGGCGACTATGATCCCACATGTGAAGATCGGTCTCACTCGCGTTATA
>JAPKBK010000034.1 GCA_028823435.1 Flavobacteriales bacterium | reverse complement strand
GTGTAAAGAGCGCTGAACCATGACAACTAGGCAGATAATCTACTTCTCCCCATATCGCACGGATGTCGGTTGTAGATCGTCCGTCAAGACGAACACCTTCTAATAGAACCAAATCTCTGATTGCTTTCTTCTCTACATCGTGAAGGTAAGATTTAAGCATAAATGCTTTTTCCTTTCCTTCTTCATCTGAAAGAGTTGATACGAACTCAGCTTTAATGGCTTTAAATGACGCTTTTCTTTCAACTTTAGATTTACCTTTTTGAGCAGCCTCATACATCTTAGGGTATAAGGTGTCAAACACCTTTGCCTTCAGAACCTCATCGTGATCTTCATGAGAATATTCACGACTTTCTCCATATTTACCTACTGCTTTTGCCAATTCTATTTGAGCTTCACACTGAATCGTAATTGCTTTTGAAGCAACCTCTATAGCGTCAACCATTTCTGACTCGCTTACTTCAGACATCTCACCCTCAACCATGACGATACTGTCTACTGTACCAGCGACCATCAAGTCAATGTCAGCTAATTCTAATTCTGAGCGATAAGGATTAATCATGAATTCACCGTTGACACGTGCAACACGTACCTCAGAAATAGGACCATTAAATGGCACATCACTTACAGCGATACATGCACTTGCAGCTAAACCAACCAAACTGTCAGGCAAAACATCCGCATCGGATGACATCAGTTGAACCATGACCTGAGTTCCCGCATGATAATCAGATGGGAACATCGGACGAAGGGCTCTATCTACCAAACGCATCACAAGCACCTCTGAATCAGAAGGACGTGCCTCACGCTTAAAGAATCCACCAGGGAATCTTCCAGCGGCAGCATATTTCTCTCTGTAATCGACTGTTAACGGAAGGAAGTCAACTTCGTCTCTTGCGTTATCACTACTAACTATTGTTGCAAGAAGCATTGTTTTGCCACAACGAAGAACAATAGAACCGTCAGCTTGTTTTGCAAGCTTTCCAGTCTCAAGGCTGATCTCGCGCCCGTTGCCGAGATCAATGGTTTGGTTATTTACCGTGTAATTCATTTCTTTATTTTATATCTCACTCTGCGATTTGCTTAATTAACGCAACAATACGGAGTTAAACATCCCGCATTTGTTATATCAAAAATCAAGCCAAGTAATTCAATTTTGAAAAACTGAAAGAGCACAACAAAATTCAAGTAATATTTTACTCGATTTTTAAGCCGTGATCTGTTCAGCATAAAATTAGCGACGTAGCCCTAACTCTTTTACGATAGCACGGTATCTCGTGATATCTTTACTTATTAAGTAATCGAGTGCTTTACGACGCTTAGCAACTAAGGCTATAAGAGCGCGTTGAGTGCTAAAATCTTTTCTGTTACTCTTAAGGTGATTCGTAAGATGATTAATACGATAAGAGTAAATGGCAACTTGTGCCTCTGGAGAACCTGTATCGGCAACTCCTTTTCCGTGCTTTTCGAAGAATTCTTTCTTCTTTTCAGTATCTAAATAGTACATGGCGAAATCTTTTGATGTCCGTTATGCGAATAAAAAATTATAATTGCAAATATACAATATTAAATTAGAATACATGCATTAATTGCACCACCGTAATGTCAACATTGTGATATTGAAAACCTTAGTTTGAAGTATGAAGCATTCTAATTGCAAAATGCAACTTAGATTTCAGATCTTTTCTAGGAACAATGGCATCTAAGAAACCGTGCTCTAACAAAAATTCTGACCGCTGAAAGCCCTCTGGCAAATCCTTGCCAATGGTTTCTTTAACCACTCGAGGCCCTGCAAAAGCAATAAGCGCATTTGGTTCAGCGATATTCAGGTCGCCTAACATCGCAAATGAAGCTGTAACGCCACCAGTCGTAGGGTCTGTAAGTATACTTATAAAAGGCAAGCCTGCCTTCTCAAGCATCGAAAGTTTTGCGCTGGTTTTTGCCATTTGCATTAAGCTGTAACCCGCTTCCATCATCCTTGCCCCTCCTGACTTAGAAATGCAAATAAATGGTCTGCCTTTCTTAATCGCATGATCAATTCCTCGCGCGATCTTTTCTCCAACAACGGAACCCATAGACCCTCCTATAAAAGAGAAATCCATACAAGCAATCACAACAGGAATACCCTCAAGTTCACCAGATGCAACTCTTAATGCGTCATTTAAACCCGTTTTCTCTTTTGCAGATGCTAGTCTTTTTTGATAGGGCTTTGTATCTGTAAATGTTAATGGATCTTCTGAAATCATTTTAGGCGCGAGACTTCGACATTTACCATTGTCAAATAACAACGCGAAATACTCTGCACTGCCCACACGCTCGTGATGGTCGCAATGTCCACACACCCACAAAGCATCTTCATGATCTTGAGCTGACACAATGTTCTTGCAACTTGGACACTTGTACCAAGCACCTTCAGGGATCTCCTTTTTCTCAGCCGACTTCGTCGTAATGCCTTCAGTATTTCTTTGGAACCAACCCATGCTTTTTTTTGACAAAGTTAAACGGGTTAGAATGGATGACCTAAACCTAAATGCAATGCTCCGTTTGGTCTGGATTCGATGAACCACCTCTCCCCGTCTGAATGGGTTGGGTCATGTAATCTCAATGCTGCGTCCAAGCGAATGAGAAAGAACTTGAAGTCAAGTCTTAAACCAATACCTGCACTGAATGCTATTGAAGAAAAACCTGAGGAATTCCATGATGTACCATCGTTTTCACCATTTCCATTTTGCCAAATATTACCCGCATCTGCAAAAAGAGCAACAGTCGTTAATGGCGTCCATTTAAATCGAAATTCTGATGAGACATCAAGACGATAATCCCCCACGCCACGAAGAACACCTTGTGTTGAAGATTCTTCAGCGTAATTTCCTGGCCCCAATTCTCTGATAGGCCAACCCCGAATTCCATTTAAACCCCCTCCGAAAAACCCTTTTGAGTAAGGCAAGGTTTCTGTTCCTTCACCGACAAAAGCGCCCCCAAATCTGAATCTAGATTTGAATACCATATCTTCTCTGTTACTAAATTTATTATTCATCACCCATGAACCATCGACACGAATGAACTTAATGACAGGCACTTCTCCTATTTTCACCTCACCCTCATCAGACACTTCCCACCCCATTAATGGAGAAAGAAGGCTACTTGCCATGCCTGACCATTCAAAACTGAGATCCATATTCCCACCATTTGCACCTACCAATGAATTCCATCCAATTCTACTTCCTGTGAGTGCATAATCACTGAACCTTTGTTTTAAAACCTCGTTATCTTCAGTTTCAAGCCAGTCCTCGAAATCATTAGAAATATCTAGGTTGACATAGGATAAGTGAATCACATCAATCACAAATCTACTCCTCCTTACGGGGTTTTCAGTCCATTCAATTCTGTGGCGATAGTCAAAAGTCGCGCTGGTGTATTCAGGTCTAGACTCACGTGCTGCTTGCATTAACCACTCAGAGTGAGGCTCCGTTGATTTGGGGAGAGATTTAAGACGTAATGGAGAAATCCCTATTGTTCTGTACGACCCTAAAAAACTGAATTCCCCACTGTTTGGCACAATCGAAGAAGATGTGTAAGAAAAAGGCTGCGTAGAAGCGATTGCTGCAGAAACCGTCCAGGTCAACACATCTCCTCGGCCTGTTGTATTGTTGTCGGTCCAGGTTATTTTGCCAAGGGGACCATATCTCGTGTCGGCGCGCGTCATATCAAACTCAAGTGCGAGATCATACCTTGGCGCATCTTGAATATCGACAGTAACATCGACGACACCATAGTTGCGATCAAGAGATATCGGAAAGTCTTTTTTTAATTCGACAATTTTCAGGGCAGTAACTCCAGAAAGTCGACGATATGAAGACGCGAATTTTGCGGGGTCAAACCCCGCACCTTCTTCGAGTGTGACAAGATGATTAAGTATGGAGGACATCAAGGGCTTTGTCATATTGCTTTGGTCAAAAAAGACTGAGCCTATCTTCATCGACTTATGAGGAATAGAAGTGGAAGCGTTTTCTAGTCGTTGACCACGTAAAATGATTTCAACATTCACGCCACCATCGAGATCTAAAGTGTCTAATTCGAATTTCACAAACCCTTCGTTAAAAGTAGCAAACCCCAGCCTGCCTGCAAGTTTTGAAATCCTTTCCCTTTCATTGTTAAGGTCTGTAATACTTAATGGAGCACCTTTTTGCAAAAGACCTCCTTCGCTTATTTGATCCTTAGGAAGGCCTGAAGTGGTGGTGTTCCAAATCACATCTTTTATACCCCATCTCCTACCCAATTCGATGACATATACTGCCTCCCAGCCTGAAATATGAGAGGAGTCAGCAGTGACTGCAACACTCGCTTGAAGATAGCCTTCTTGATTGAGCACTTGGACCATTTTAAGTGTCGTGCGATATAGTTCATCAGTGTTATAATATGAAGGTGACTCACCAAAGAGCTCACGTATTCCATAACGAAGACCCCCAGGTTTTTTGTTTCGCGCTTCCCGTTTTTCAAGACTGCGAGACAATGCCTCAGGACGAATCATCTGATGTGCATAAAGCCTCCAAGTTATTCCGATAAACCTTCTATTTGGTCTAATTCTGTAGGATTCTTCTAGTTTAGAAATCAACCTGTCAGTGACCTTCCCACGACATTCTATTGATTGAGACAACAGCAGATGACGCTCAGCAGAAGCGTTTTGGGATAAAGAATGAAAAGGGGACAGAAGAACCACCACAATTATACCCGTAGCTATGTACCTTGGCACCGTGAATATGCTTACAAAAAATGAACGCAACGCAATAAAAGCACTACGAAACCGAGAAAACCGGTTGAATGAGAAGCGTATGGTGGTAGAAGGAGACAAATGCGTGATTGAATTACTGAAAAGTTCAATTGAAACGAAGCGAATTTACGTTACGAACGGGATTGAGATTAATGAAATCAGAACTCTCGCTGAAAAAAAAATGATTGAAGTCACAGATGTATCTGCTAAAGACATGGAGATTATGTCTAGTATGAGAACAGCACCGGGGGTTTTAGCATTGGGACGTGTCGTCGAATTTACCGCTGAAGATGTGTTAGGGGGCTTTAAAAACAACAAGTGTTCGGCCATCCCTACTGTGATGATATTGGATGATGTTTCTGACCCTGGAAATGTGGGGACACTCATCAGAACAGCGGATTGGTTTGGACTTGCCGGGATTGTTTGTTCTGCGCGTACAGCAGATATTTGGAATCCCAAAACAATTCAATCCTCAATGGGATCTGTTTTCCGAATCCCCATATGTACTGCAAACCCTTTAGATGTGATCAAACGATTTGCATTAAAGGCCGTTGCATTGGACGCACGAGGAGATGATTTTTTTGAAAGCAAGTTGATTCCTGATGCAATCGTGATTGGCTCAGAATCACATGGTCTGAGTGACGGATTGATCGATGTTTGTGACGCGACGTGGTCGATCCCAGGAAAAGGAAGTGCGGAATCTCTTAACGCTGCTATCGCTGGAGCAATTGTGACGTCTGAGTTGTCACGAAGACTGTCTGCACTTGGCCTTTAAGGTCTGAACCATCATGTTACACCATGTGCGCTCAATCTCTAATTGTGTGCCAATATTTGACCCTATAAACGTCACAACTTTTGCGAGTCGTGCTTTAAACTCTACGCGATCGTTTTCTGTGATTTCAATATCTTTAGAATATTGCATGAGTTCTGTCTCTCCTAAATATTCAGCGGCCAAGACTTGGTTAGGCCAAATTTTATATCCTTTAAAAATGGCATTGTCTACCAATTCCGCAATAATCCTTTCAGTCCTTTCACCTTCTATCTCCTTCCATGGCACCGTATTACAAAACTCCAGGTGTACCCTGCCCTTCCATCCTGTCATCCCTATCGCCATACTCATCTCGTCTTCCCCAGGCGCTTTATCGTACGCGCCATTTTTCTCGATATATAACAACTCACGAACTTTCATTGCATCACAAGGATCCCATTCGTATGAAATGCTTACAGGCTTAACATTTAATCCATTCCAAGCATCTTCACCACCCTCAGAAATCAGCATTCTGATTAAAGCTGGTGATGTTTGATCCCGACCATCTTTCGCCCGACCTTCTTTTTGGGCAAGCCAAACAGACTGACCTTCACCTACCGCATGCCTGATATATGATGCGACCAACAAACTGCTTTCCCATTTCTCACGAGCGCCGCCTCCACGTTTAACAATAAAACATTTATTTAAACGTACGAGGTCTTCTACCCATTTGTGAGAAAGAAGATTGTCTCCAATTCCGATCTCCGTGGAGGAATAACCGCTTCCCATTCTTGCGACATTAACCAAGGATGGGTCTAAAACGATATCTCTGTGGTTTGTGAGGTGCAAAGTCGGCGCTGAGAGATCCTGTTCAAAAGCGCCATCTGCAAAGCTTAATGACACACCATCCGTCGTCGATTCGATCAATATCTCTAAAAATGGAAAGGTAATATCATCCTGAAAGTCCTGAATACTATCGATAGACTTCATACCGTCCGCTAATTCTTTGGCGTTTTCAGCACCTACCAATGGCGTCAAAAGAGACGTAAAGTCCTTTGCGTTAGACAGTTCAGACGAAGCTTTGCATGCTTCTACATCCGTAAACGGTCTTATATTTTCAAAGTCTTGATTTTGCATTCGCGGGGGCAAGATACCGCTACTACCTTTGTCATTAATATGAGCTTCGAAAATCTTAAAATAACCAAGCAGTTTTTAAACGCAATTAAGGACGTTGGATTCACGGAACCTACGCCGATACAAGACAAAGCTATCCCCCCTATAAGCGCGGGACAAGACGTCATTGGCATTGCGCAAACTGGCACCGGGAAGACGGCTGCTTTTGCGCTTCCTATTCTCCAGAAAATAAAATATGCGCAAGGAAAAACCCCTAGGGTGTTGGTCCTTGTCCCCACAAAAGAATTGGTGATTCAGGTTCACAGTGTTTTCGAATCACTCTCGACATATACTGATTTGAGATGCATTGCCTTATTTGGTGGTGTGGGTCCTAAATCTCAACTAGAAGCTTTGGCTGAAGGGGCTGACTTGTTGGTTTCGACACCTGGAAGATTTATGGATTTATATTTAAGAAATGGTCTAGATCCGAAAAAAATCAAGACGCTGGTTCTCGATGAAGCCGACAAAATGATGGACATGGGGTTCATGCCTCAACTGAGGAATATCCTAGAGATTATACCAAGCAAGCGACAGAATTTACTATTCAGTGCTACTTTTCCAGAAAGAGTCGAGAAATTAAGTGAAGAATTCCTGCTTTGGCCTACCAGGATAGAAGTAAGCCCGCAAGCGACACCTGTAAGTACTGTGACTCAAATTAAGACTGCGGTACCTAATCTGAAAACGAAACTCAATATGATACGCCATCTTCTGGTGGACCTCTATCCTGAAGATCGCGCGTTGGTTTTTGTTCGAACAAAAGAGCAAGCAGAAAGTATATCCAAATTTTTAGAGAGAACAATAGCGGGTGGTGTACGTGGAATTCACAGTAACAAAGCACAAAACACGCGACTACACGCCATGTCTCTTTTCCGTGAGGGATCAATTAGAGTCCTTGTAAGCACAGATGTAAGTAGCAGAGGGATTGATGTCCCTGAAACCAAACTCGTCATAAATTGCACCGTTCCGCGAAATTCTTCAGACTACGTTCATAGAATAGGAAGAACTGGCCGTGCATTTAGAGAAGGTGTCGCGCATACGCTTTACGACCCCAGTGAGGCATCGTATTTAATCGCTGTTGAATCTTATTTGCCTTCAAAAAACGTAATTACAGAGGTGCCGATACCCGATTGTGTCGAGGTCGAGGAAACGCCCAAATATGAAGCGAAGGATATGGCACGAGATATCGATACACAAAAACGCAGAGCAGACCCAACTTTCCAAGGTGCTTTTCATGAAAAAAAGCACAAGAGGCACGAATCTAAATCACGCCAACAACGAAGCGCGCGGAGAAGGAAGTAAGATGACGCCATCCACTTCTATGACATACCCTTCTTCATAACACATCACAGCTAACCGTCCATCGGGAAGTGAATCAATATGCGTGTGGTAATTAAAATCAAAGCCTTTCACTCTAAGCCATTTAAAGGATCGGTCAGCCAGTAAATTAATGTTGTCTTTCTGACGTAATCTTTTCAGCAATGCCCTGTTCTTATCAAGAGTAATGCCCACTTTTCTTATTTGCGTGGGACTGTTAAAGTTGTTTGTAATTTCCATATTAGCAAGTAACTAACTATAAATACTTTAAATATCGACACTTTATTAGAGGTCAGTATCAGTTTGTAGTTGTTACTTTTGCTTCATGCAAACAAATAAGGCAGTAAATTTAATCGGCATTGTAGGCGCTGGAGCAATGGGATCTGGCATAGCCCAAATAGCTTCGCAAGCTGGACAGGACGTTGTTTTGTTTGACCTATCCCAAGAGGCATTAACCGCCAGCGCTGCCAAACTTCAAAAAGTCATGAATCGACTGATTGAAAAAGGAAAGGTGACTTCTGATGAATCAATCGCTATTCAAGAACGAATAGAAAAAACTACAGTGATTACGAGACTTAAGGATTGCGACCTTATTATTGAAGCTGTTGTAGAAAATATGGAGATCAAGACGCGTGTTTTTAAAAGCATTGAAGAAATCGTAAGCAAAGAAGCGATTATTGCATCAAACACCTCTTCGTTGTCCATCACTTCCCTTGCGTCTTTTTGCAATCACCCTGAGCGTGTGGTGGGGCTACATTTCTTCAACCCCGCTCCATTAATGCCTCTTGTTGAAATCATTCCTGCGCTCCAAACAAAGAGCGATCTACCCAAACAACTCACAGATCTTATGAGAAAATGGGGGAAATCTCCCGTGATCGCGAAAGACACCCCTGGGTTTATTGTGAATCGTGTTGCGAGACCATTTTATGGTGAGGCACTTCGGATTTTAGATGAGGGCATTGCAGATGTGCATACCATTGATGCAGCCATGCGAGAATCAGGCTTCAGAATGGGCCCGTTTCAACTCACGGACCTCATAGGACATGATGTTAATTACTCAGTCACAGAGTCTGTATTTAAATCATTCTATTACGACCCGCGATATATGCCGAGTATTACACAATTAAAACTCGTTGAAGCGGGCTGGCTAGGTCGTAAATCGGGTCGTGGGTTCTACAAGTACAACGAAGAGAATGAAGAGACTGTCGTTCCTGGGAAGTTAGATTCTAAAATTCAATTGGAGATTTCGGAACGTATTATATCTATGCTTATAAACGAAGCGTCCGATGCCGTTTATCTAGGAATCGCAAGTGCCGAGGATGTTGATACTGCAATGCTGAAGGGTGTTAACTATCCGAAAGGATTGCTTATTTGGGCTGAAGAATGGGGCTTACAAAAGGTCGTAAGCATCATCGATGGACTTCGAGACACCTATGGAGAAACACGCTATAGATGTAGTCCTTTACTCAGGAAATTAGCCGCAGAGGGCGGTAAGTTTCACAAATAGCTACTCCTGCAAACGCTTGATAGAATGGAGTCTGTGAGTGAGACCACCAATTTCTGCGTGCACAATACCTTCCTTGGTAAGTAAATCTATTCTGACTTCTCCTGAGGCATGAACGACTGAATCTCTCGTCACAAGTATTCCTACATGCGTAATGAGTCCATCATTGTTTTCAAAAAAAGCCAAATCATCTGTTTCTCTTAACTCCCATGCGATGAGGTCACCACAATTAACCTGTTCTGAGGCATCTCTAGGCAACAATTTACCGGTAAGTCGAGCTGCCAACTGAGTTAACCCTGAACAATCAATTCCAGCAACCGTTCTGCCTCCCCATTGATATGGTGCGCTAAGCATAGAAAGAGCAGCATCTCTTAACGTCAACGGTATTGCACCAAAAACATCGTCCTTTAACGTGTCAGGGTTAAAAGGCGTGATTTTATCTGCGCCTAAAAAATAAGCGTCCTCTCTCTCTTCAATCAATGCGCCTGCTGGAATCCATAAAGTCGCTAGCGTTCTCTCATTATTCCATTGCGACATGGGATGACAAAGGATTGTTCTTTCCTCTGGCAGTTTCACATCAAACTTGAATTGCTTCTTGTCACACCAACCCACATACCCGTCTTCTAATGATTTGATTTTCACCCAATCACCCCTACCCTTCTCAAGTAAAATTACACCTTCACCACCAAGAATTTGGCTTGTCTGTTCTGATGCGTCTGAAGCCTCTGCTCTTAGAGGGACAATGGACACCGATGCGATACCTGTTGCGTTCATACAGCTTCAATTACAATCGCAGATGCGCCTCCGCCTCCATTACAAATGCCTGCAGCGCCATATTTAAGACCTCTTGCTTTAAGCGCGTGCGCAAGCGTCACAACGATGCGGCTTCCGCTCGAACCCAGTGGATGACCTAATGCTACAGCGCCTCCGTTTACATTAACATTCTCAGGGTTTAAACCTAGCAAACGGTTATTTACGATTCCAACGACTGAAAACGCTTCATTTAACTCCCACAAATCTATTTCTTCAGACTTTAATCCTGCTCTTTCTAATGCTACTGGTATCGCAAGGGAAGGTGAAGTTGTAAACCACTCAGGGGCCTGAGCAGCATCGGCTATGCCAAGTATTTTTGCAATCGGCTTAAGACCGTGACGCTCCACAGCCTCTTCGGAAGCCAAAATTAATGCACTGGCACCATCGTTTAGTGTAGAAGCATTGGCAGCTGTGATTGTTCCTTCCTTGTCAAATGCAGGACGCAAAGACGATATCCTATCCATCTTAACGTTCTTGTATTCTTCATCTTCAGCAAAAACAATGGGATCACCTTTGCGCTGTGGAATATTTACAGCAACTGTTTCAGCAGTAAAAGCCCCACTTTTCCAAGCTTCCGCGGATCTCTCATAACTCTGAACTGCAAAAGCATCTTGTTCTTCTCTCGTTATCTTGTGTTCTTTTGCACACATTTCAGCACAGTTGCCCATGTGAGTTTTGTTATAAACGTCTGTCAGACCGTCCAGAACCATACCATCGCGCACCTTGATGTCACCAAACTTGCTTCCTTTTCTTCCATCCAAATAATGTGGAACTTGAGACATGTTTTCCATCCCTCCTGCAACAGCGATTTCAGCGTCACCCATTGCGATTGTTGCTCTCGCTAAAGAAATGGCTTTCATACCACTCGCACACACCTTATTCACTGTTGTACATGGAACAGAATCCAATATACCCGCTCCTAAAGCAGCTTGCCTTGCAGGCGCTTGACCTACTCCAGCTTGAAGTACATTGCCCATATAAACCTCCTCAATTTCTTTAGGGTCAAGCCCAGCCATTTCAAGCGCACCGCTTATTGCAGTAGAACCAAGTTTTGT
>JAPKBK010000241.1 GCA_028823435.1 Flavobacteriales bacterium | reverse complement strand
TGTCCAAATGTCCTCTGTAACGAAGCCAAGGACCCGCCATAGAAATATGATCTGTCGTACACTTTCCTTCAGCTTTGATCAGGAGTTTGGCACCCAGTAAATTCCCACCGTCCCAGGCAGAGAAAGGCGTCAACAACTGAAGCCTCTCTGATTCCATATCCACATTGACTACGATACCCGACCCATCTTCAGCTGGCTCTAGGTATCCAGCATCCTCAACATCAAATCCTTTAGATGGCAATTCTTCTCCGACTGGCTCTTGGAGCATCACCTCCTTTCCTCCCTTTGTATAAAGTGGATCGGTCAGTGGATTGAAGGTCAAATCGCCTGCAATTGCAATTGCTGTTACAAGCTCTGGAGAGCCTACAAATGCGTGCGTATTTGGGTTTCCATCCGCACGTTTTGAGAAATTCCTATTGAAGGAATGAACGATTGAGTTCTTTTCTTTCTTGTCAGCGCCTGCACGATCCCATTGCCCGATGCAAGGTCCACATGCATTCGCAAATACATTTGCACCTAATTCTATAAATGTGCCGATAAACCCATCTCTTTCAATGGTGTAACGCACGAGTTCAGATCCTGGCGTAATTGTGAGCTGACCTTTAGATTCTATCCCTAGATCATTTGCTTGACGCGCGATAGAGGCCGCACGGCTAATGTCCTCATAACTTGAATTTGTACACGAGCCGATGAGTGCATATTCAATTGAAGTCGGCCAACCATTCTTCGCGGCAGCTTCTTTCATCATGCTCACTGGCGTCGCTAAATCAGGCGTGAATGGCCCATTTAAGTGAGGCTCCAAAGAACTCAGATCTAACTCAATAACCTCATCAAAATATTTCTCTGGATCTGCGTAAACTTCTGGATCACCTGTTAAATGTGACGCGATGCCATCAGCAGCAGAAGCAACATCCTCTCGACCCGTAGCGCGTAAATAACGCCCCATGCTGTCATCATAACCAAACAGAGAAGTGGTCGCACCTATTTCAGCTCCCATGTTACATATTGTTCCTTTACCAGTGCATGAAAGCCCGATTGCGCCATCTCCGAAATATTCGACAATCGCACCTGTCCCGCCTTTTGTTGTTAAAATTCCCGCAACTTTCAAAATCACGTCTTTTGCACTCAACCAGCCACTTAGCTTGCCTGTGAGCTTCACCCCTATTAATTTAGGGAACTTAAGCTCCCATGGCAATCCTGCCATGACATCAACCGCATCAGCTCCCCCCACTCCGATAGCCACCATTCCAAGTCCACCTGCATTGACTGTATGAGAATCTGTTCCGATCATCATTCCTCCAGGAAAAGCATAGTTTTCAAGGACTACTTGATGAATGATCCCCGCACCAGGTTTCCAGAAACCGATGCCATATTTGTCCGACACAGACTCTAAAAAATTATAGACTTCGTTGTTTTGGTTAATCGCATTTTGCAAATCAGTTGTCGCCTCGATTTTCGCTTGGATCAAATGATCACAATGCACTGTAGATGGCACACCCACTTTCATTTTGCCCGCTTGCATGAATTGAAGCAAGGCCATCTGTGCCGTCGCATCTTGCATCGCCACCCGGTCTGGTGCAAAATCAACATAATCTATGCCTCGTTGATACACTTGTGTTGGACTGCCGTCCCACAAATGCGCATTTAGAATTTTCTCCGCCAAAGTCAATGGTCTTTCCATCAATTTCCTAGCCGCTTCTATACGCTCCGGGAATCTAGCGTACACTTTCTTAATCATTTCTATATCAAAAGTCATGTTACTTTGATTTTTGTTTCAAGGGCCAAAGATAGGGTAGTACCTTCGGGGCATGAGGATGTCAAAGTCTGTTTTAATTGAACAAATCAAAGTTGCTGTCAGATCGATTCGGGGACAGGCACTTCGAACCACTTTAACAGTTGCCATTATCAGCATTGGGATTATGGCTCTAATAGCCATGGTAACTGCGACTGAGTCCCTCAAAGAAAACATCCGCATAGAGTTTTCATCCCTCGGAACAAATACATTCACAATTAAGCCAAAGCGCCAGGGCGGATTTTTTGATGGGCGCAGATCCAGCCCTACGTCCATTATCAATTACCGAGAAACCCGACGTTTTCTCAAATCTGTAGGGTCCGAACTCACAGTAACATCATCTATTTATGTGACATCAAGTGCGATTGTAGGAAGAGGTTCAAAACGAACAGACCCGAACATTCCCATACTTGGTATAGATGGAAACTATTTAAATGTCGCAAGCATTCCTCTGTCAAAAGGAAGGGGGTTTACAATCGCTGAAGGAGAGGAAGGCATTCCTCTAATCATCATCGGATCAAACATCGAAGAAAAACTATACGAACCTTGGGAGACCGTTGTTGGCACAAACCTCATATTGTCTGGTTCACGTTATTTAGTGATCGGCGTTCTTGAGTCTCGGGGAGCGAGCTTCGGGATGTCTCAAGACAATCAATGCTTAATCCCCATACCATCTGTCAGACGTCAATTTTCAGACAACAATAAAAATTACACAATTACCTGTGCTGTCGAAGATCCTGACCAAATATCTCAGGGGAGCGAGTTGGCCACAGGGGCCTTTAGAATGGTGAGAGGCGACGCACCAGGAAGCCCCAACTCATTTGAAATCAGCAAAAGCAACTCCATGGTGGAAACGTTACTGGAAGCGACCAGTGGAATTACACTCGCAGCAAGCGTAATAGGAATCATCACACTCTTCGGTGCAGGAATAGGACTGATGAACATCATGCTCGTTTCTGTATC
>JAPKBK010000033.1 GCA_028823435.1 Flavobacteriales bacterium | reverse complement strand
CTCCCTGGGAATGAATGGATGCCATATCTATATATCGATCAATCGGGCGAAGAGGATCTTGCAATCTCAGACTCTATTTTCTGTGTCGCGTTTGAGACGACCACTTTGGAAATCACTTACTGAAGCAAATCATATATTCAAAACGAAATTGGACCCTAAACTCAAGTACCCACTCCCTGAAAATGTCATGTCTCATACCATTGAGGTGACGCGTTCTGCGAGATGGTTCCACATTGGAGAATCTCCAAAGAACAGTACTGAAATCATTGTTGTTCTGCACGGCTATGGACAACACCCCTCTTATATGCTGAATTCCTTGCAATCCTTAGAGACCCCTGGGAGATGTATTTGCGCACCTGAAGGACTGAGTAAATTTTACATCCACGGAACAAATGGCAGAGTCGGCGCATCTTGGATGACCCGTGACAACAGGCAACAAGAAATCACTGACCAAATCGCATATCTGACTTTTTGGTTAAAATCCTTAGAAATACCCGAAACAACGCCCGTCACTTTAATCGGTTTTTCACAAGGTGTTGCAACTGCAGCTAGGTGGAGCGCACATGGTGCGGAGATTGACACCTTAATATTTGCATCGGGACAGCTTCCCCCAGAATGGGGCGCCTCACCTCCAAATTTGAGTGACCGTTTAAAAGGAATCCATATTATATGTCCGAAAAATGACGAATATTATACCCAAGACGCATTCAAATTAGATGTCAACGTACTGAATCAGTTAGGTTTCAATTTGAACCTTCATAAACCCGAAGGCACCCATACCCTCAATGCAGCTTTACTTAATGAAATCTTGAACTAACTTTACACCTCCTGTATTGTTAAACCTCATTTGTAAAATATGCGATTACGCCTTTCATTCATTCGAATAAGTACCTTTCTGTTGATGGTGATTCTTTGTTCAACCAAATCGTTTGCGCAACAAACTGAAAAATCGGTTTGGGCAAATGAAGTGAGAGCCAATGAAAGAGAATATTTAGAAAACAATGGCATATCTCAACCGATCGCTAGCCGAGGGATAGAAACTCCTCCGCCATTTTCTGAATTAAGAACGGCCGCAGAATGGGAGGAAATAGAAGTCTTGACGATCGCTTGGGAAGGCTTTCCCTGTATCCTGAAGCAAATCGTGGCGGCATCTGTCTCAGAATGCAGAGTCGTCGTGTTTACAGAAACCCCTGGCTCAACCTCCAATTATCTTACAGGTGGATCTTGTGGAGGTGCGCTGAGTTTGGACAATGTCGATATTGTCGAAGCAGATTTAAACACCATCTGGATTAGAGACTATGGTGCAAACACCGTGTATGGATCATGGAATGACGACAGAATCTTGGTCGACTGGCTGTACAACCGTCCCCGACCGGATGATGACCTGATTCCCGATGTCTTGGCCGACCATCTCGGTTTAGAAGTATACAGCACGACAGCCGAGCCATACAACCTCATGAATACAGGAGGCAATTGGATGAGTGACGGGTTTGGAACCGCTTTTGAATCTGAGCTAATTCTGGATGAAAATCAAGGTGGAAGTACTTGGTGGACCAATTATCCAAACCACACAACAGAAGAAATTGAAGGGATTTTAGAAGACTTTATGGGGGTTCATACACTTATAAAAATGCCTACCCTACCCTATGATGGCATACATCACATCGACATGCATATGAAACTCCTAGATGAAAGCACATTGATGGTGTCTGAGTATCCTGAAGGTGTCGCCGATGGACCACAAATAAATGCCAACATGGATTACGTCCTCTCGAATTACACCACAAAATGGGGGACGCCGTTTGACATTGTGAGAATCCCCAGTCCCCCACAATTGGGTGGTGGATACCCAAACACCGGAGGGTGGTACGAAACCTATAGCAATGCTGTATTCGTGAATAAGAAAATTTTGCTTCCTACCTACTATGAAGAATACGATACCACAGCGATCAGGATTTGGGAAGAAGCAATGCCAGGGTACGAAATCATCGGCATTGATTGCGACGGCTCCGAGAATATTATAGCTTCGAGCGGAGCGATTCATTGTATCACGCATTCTGTATCTGTAGAAGATCCATTAATCATAAGTCACCTTCCGCTTCCTGACACTGAAAACACGACAGATCCATATTCTGTTGAGGCGTATTTGAGCCACCGGTCAGGAATTATCCAAGCGAACCTATTCTATTCCGACAATCCCAATGGACCTTGGACAGAAGTCTCTATGAATGATACCGGAGATGGTGAGAACTGGACCGGAGAGATTCCTGCCGCAGCAGAAGGTTCACATGTTTACTACTATATCTCTGGAAATGCTGCGTCCGGGAAAACCGGATCACGCCCTATGCCTGCTCCTGAAGGATGGTGGACATTCCATGTTGGAGAAATTACAATTTCTGGAATTGACAACTTCAGCGAATCTCAAATTGGTGCTTTTGCGTCTCCATACCCAAACCCTGCATCAGCCCTAACATGTATCCCCGTCCATCTCAAACAAGATGCAAACGTGAAAGTTCTATTAATAGATGCTTTGGGAAGGACCATTGACGTGATTCATGACGGCATGCTCTTCTCTGGCGAAACCAAACTCTTCTTCCAGGCATCTATGATCCCTGCAGGTGCCTACGTCATAAGTTTAGAAAACAACAAAGCGAGACTGGCGACGTCAAGAATTATGATTCAATAGGACACATCTGTCAATCTAATTGCGTCCACCTAAGAGACGCAGAAGAAATAAAAAGAGATTGACGAAGTTTAGATACAGAGATACCGCAGCTAAGATCGCCAGTTTTGTAGCTCCTGAAGTGCCATACTCCACTCCTGCGCCTATGCGCTTGATACGTTGCGTATCATACGCTGTTAAGCCCGTAAAAATGAGTACTCCACCTACACTTATGATGAAATCCATCATCGAGCTTTGCATAAAGAAATTGACGACGGAGGCAATGATGATCCCAATCAGCGCCATAAAGAGCAGAGAGCCCAGCTTGCTCAAATCCATACTCGTGGTGTAGCCTGCAAATGCCATCACGGCAAAAGTCCCAGCAGTAATCAGAAAAACCTGAGTGATTGACCCCAGTGAATACACCAGAAAGACTGAGCTTAAAGACAGACCCATCACGCCAGAAAAAGCGAGAAAAAGAACGGTCAAAGTCGTTGCACTGAATTTTTGTAAACCTGCATTCATCGCAATGATGAACGCAAAAGGAGAAAGCATAATAACCCACATCATCAGACCACCTGATCCCACCAATTGTGCATACAGTCCAGAAGAGGCCGCGTAACTGGCAACAAAACCAGTGATAAGGAGTCCTACAACCATCCAAGAAAATACGTTTGCAACAAAATTCTTTGCAAGTGACCCTTCTGAAGTCGCGTAAGCATCATCAAAGATGCGGGGAGGTTGATTTGTATTCATATTGTGTACTGAGAATTATTTATTTCTGTTAATCAAATTGAGCAACTCCAGACGCGTCTTTGGGTCTTCTAGAAACGCACCCGTAAAGGCACTTGTTGTTGTGACACACCCTTGTTTTTCAACGCCTCGCATTTGCATGCAAAGATGTTGTGCTTCGATGACGACAGCGACGCCCTTCGGATGGAGCGTATCCTGAATGCAGTCTCGTATTTGTTCCGTCAGTCTTTCCTGGACTTGAAGTCGTCGTGCAAATGCATCCACGACTCTCGGTATTTTACTAAGTCCGACAATGTTTCCGTCAGGGATATAGGCAACGTGGGCCTTACCGAAGAACGGTAACATGTGGTGCTCACATAGACTGAATACCTCAATATCTCTGACGATAACCATTTCATCATTGTCTTCTGTAAAAAGGGCTGAATTTAAAATCTCTGAAGGGTTCGCATCCATGCCAGATGTCATAAAAGCCAAAGCTTTAGAAACTCTTTCTGGTGTTTTAATGAGCCCTTCACGTTGCACATCTTCACCAATCCCACCCAGGATAGTGCGATATGCCTCAGCAAGTTTTGAAATTGCAACCTCGTCGTAACTGTCTGTTCGTTTGTATAAAGCCATCGTGATCTATTGTTTATTCTCCACCAAAGTAATCTGCATAATTGTTCTCCGTTTCGTATAATCTAAGCTTGTGTAAAGCACAATTATATTCTTGAATAGGCTTTTCTAATTGATTCCAAATTTCTATAATCAAAATCTCTGTGGAAGCCCGTTTACCTTTCATCCAAGGAACATCAAGGTTCAAATTTTTATGATCTAAGGGCTCTTCTACAAATTCTTTAATGAGGTCCGACAGTATTTTCATATCCATACAATACCCTGTATCATGATTTGGCACACCCTTTACCGTTACATGGAGTTCGTAATTATGACCATGCCAATTGGCATTTGCACACTTACCAAAGACTTCGTGATTTTTCTCATCGCTCCAATCAGGATTATAAAGCTTGTGAGCAGCATTAAATCGAGACCTTCGGGATATATAGACTGTTTTTTTACTCATAGATGTGTCATGCATAGCTGCATACAAAGATAGAGGTTATACCTTTACATACATGATAATCGTTACAGGTTCAGCAGGATTTATCGGAAGCAGGTTGGCAGAGATACTTAACCTCCATAATTACAACGATTTGGTGTTGGTGGATGACTTTTCTAGAGTCGATAAAACCGCCAACTACCATCACATAAAATGCAGCCAAAAGGTGGAGAGAACGGTATTTCCTCATTGGTTAAGAGAAAACGAAAATCAAGTTCAGTTTATATTTCATTTGGGCGCGCGTACCGATACTACAGAACAGGACGTTGAGATCTTTAATGCGCTTAACTTAAATTACTCAAAAGAGATCTGGAACCTGTGTGTGGAATTTGGGATTGCCCTGGTTTACGCGAGTTCTGCGGCCACTTATGGAGATGGCGCATTAGGCTATTCTGACGCACATGATATAGTCGAAGACCTTAAGCCTTTAAATCCCTATGGTGACTCTAAGCATGATTTTGACAAGTGGGCATTGCAGCAACATCGTGCGCCTTATTTTTATTCCGGATTAAAATTCTTTAATGTTTTCGGACCCAACGAGAATCACAAAAGCAGGATGGCTTCAGTGGTCCTTCACACTTACAGGCAGGTCAATGAAACAGGTCAAATGAAACTGTTTCGATCTCACAGAGATGACTATCAAGACGGTCATCAAACGAGAGACTTCGTGTATGTGGATGACGTTTGTAATGTGTGTATGTACATGATGCATCACCGACTCAAGGTGAAAAGTGGACTTTACAACCTTGGATCAGGAAAAGGACGAACCTTCCTGGATTTAGTCAAGGCGACATTCTATGCGATGGGTCGTGAACCAAACATTGTTTTCATCGATACACCTGAAGACATCAGGGACACGTATCAGTATTTCACGGAAGCTGATGTGTCAAAACTAAGAGAGGCCGGGTATACCTCTGAATTCAGGACATTAGAAGACGGAATTGAGGAGTATGTGAAAAACCATCTCGACAAGCTGAAATAGCAAAATGAAAAAGCGAACAGCGACGTTATAACTATGACTTTATCTCAGCTCTGAGGGTTAAGAGTTCTGCACGAATCTTCTTCAATCTTGTGACAGCCTCTTTTCTACTCTTTTCGTTTACGACAGGTTTTTCAGTTTCCTTCGCTTGAGCATCTGATTGCTTAATCTGGGCTGCAACCCTTGCTTCATTCGCAATCTCAGCACCCATTCCCTTTCTTGCTTTAAGGGCATTTCGCGCGCCATCTAATGTAAACCCCTTCTCCTTTACAAGAACGTACACTGACCGAATGATTTCAATGTCATTTGAATTGTACGACCGCTTGCCACGGGCATTCGTCTTGGGCTTGATTTGTGTAAACTCCTTTTCCCAAAACCTCAAAAGCGACGCATTTACACCTAACATGTTGGCGACCTCAGATATACTGAAGTATTGCTTTTGGATGGGCTTGTTTAATGGCATGAGAACAGCAAGATAGTGACTTAAATATCAACGCGGCAAACCTAAATTAAAATACGCAATAATTCATCACTATTAGTCAAAAGATTGATGCGACACTTCTGCATTTTTAAGCATAAGCTCATATTGCTCGGCAGTGAGATCGTTAAAATAATAATGCGCCGGATTGACTTTTTCCCCATCCTTGCTCACTTCATAGTGTACATGTGGGGCCACGGATGTCCCCGTATTCCCTACAAGACCTATGATTTCTCCGCGCTTGACCATTTGCCCCTTTTTTACAATCGCTCGACTCATGTGCGCGTACAGCGTTTCATATCCAAATCCATGACGTATGACCACATGTCTACCATATCCTGTATATGACAATCTAACCTTCACGACTTCACCATCTCCCGTCGCGAATATTTCAGTCCCTGTGGGCGCTGAGAAATCCATGCCATAATGGAATTTTCTAACTTTGTAAATAGGGTGGAATCGGTACCCCCATCCACTTGCCATTCTTTTAAGGTCGTCATTTCTAACAGGCTGAATCGCAGGAATGGACTGCAGACGATCTTCATGTGTAGCCGCAAGTTCCATCACTTCGTCAAAGGACCTACTTTGAGCAACCAAACGCCTTTGGACTTCAGACATCTTAATCTGAAGACTCACCATCTCATCGGTATGGTCATAGCCTCTTAGATCGCGCGTACGATCTGCGCCTCCCACACCTGGATTACGTCTATGCTCAGGATAGGGTTCCGCTCCGAAAACGGTTCTATAAATCGCGTCATCTCTCACCTCCAAATCGTTTAAAACATCTACAACTTCATCTAAATCACCCTCAAGCCCTGAAATTTGATGCTCCAGAAACGATATTTCACGCACCATAGCTCTATCTTTTGGGGAGTCAAAAGCGTAATCGAAAAGCAAAATAGAAGCGGTCCCCACGATTAAAACCCACCCTACCTTGCGTAAGGACCACAAGATGTAGTCCTTGAGTGCAAATGGAACCTCTTCTATCTGAAGAGATTCGGGGTTAAATTTCGCGTTTTTAAATTGGCTCATAAGTTGCAAACTTCGTGCATTTTTGACAGATGAGTATTGATTAATTTCACAAACTCAAATAAGACTCATGGAATCTCGCATAATTCGTAAAACATTTTTGGACTTTTTTGCAGAAAAAGATCACAAAATCATCCCCTCAGCCCCTATGGTTCTGAAGGATGATCCGACTTTGATGTTCACAAATGCGGGAATGAATCCTTTCAAAGATTTATTCCTTGGAAACAGCCCTGTTGTTCACAAACGACTTGCGGACACACAAAAGTGCCTGAGAGTGAGTGGAAAACACAATGACCTTGAAGAGGTCGGTGTCGATACATACCACCACACCATGTTTGAGATGCTCGGGAATTGGTCATTTGGTGATTACTTTAAAGAGGATGCGATAGATTGGGCGTGGGAACTCTTAACCGAAAGGTATAAACTCAACAAAGAAGATTTATATGTCACTGTTTTCGAAGGGGACAAGGATGACAATCTGGAGATTGATGCCGATGCACTTAAATATTGGAAGAAACACGTCTCTGAAGATCGGATTTTACCGGCCAGTAAAAAGGACAATTTCTGGGAAATGGGAGAAACTGGACCGTGTGGTCCATGCAGCGAAATTCACATTGATCTTCGATCTCAAGAAGAGAAAAGAACCACCAAAGGATCAACGTTGGTAAATGAAGATCATCCGCAAGTCGTAGAAATTTGGAACCTCGTCTTTATGGAGTTTAATAGAATGGCAAACGGAAGTCTTGTTCCTCTGCCAAACAAACACGTGGATACAGGCATGGGATTTGAACGTCTTGCCATGGCCATTCAGGGCAAAAAAAGCAATTACGACACAGACGTATTCAGCCCGCTTATCAATAAACTTTCTGAATTATGCGGAAAGAAATACACTTCGGGAGACAATCCGAATGATGTTGCTTTCCGTGTCATCGTGGACCATGTTAGGGCGGTTTCATTTAGCATCTGTGATGGACAACTTCCATCAAACACCGGTGCAGGTTATGTCATTCGTAGAATTCTTCGCCGAGCGATCAGATACGGATATTCATTCTTGGGATTTGAGAAACCGTTTATGAACGCCCTTGTATCGGCACTGATCCTGTCGCTTGGAGATGCTTTTCCTGAACTTAAAACGCAGCATAAGCTTATCGAAAGAGTCATCAAACAAGAAGAGGAGAGTTTCCTTCGTACGCTTGCTCATGGCATAGAGCTTCTTCAGGGACACCTTAAAGGCATGCGTGCCGGCGACACGCTTTCAGGCAAGACCGCTTTCGCGCTATACGACACATTTGGATTCCCCTTCGACCTCACTGCTTTAATGGCTTCGGAGAGTGGCATGATCGTAGACGAGGAAGGATTTACTCTGGAACTTGAAGGCCAAAAGTCGCGTTCCCGAAAAGCGGGCAAAGTATCCGCCGAAGATTGGGTTGAAATCACGGCATCTCCTGTGACTACAGAATTCATCGGGTATGATCACACGAGTTGCAGTTGTAAAATTCTGAGATACAGAAAGGTCGACGCAAAAGGCGAAATCTTCTATCAAGTTGTATTAGATCAAACCCCATTCTATCCTGAAGGAGGCGGTCAAGTTGGGGATACTGGACGACTCATTTCAGGGGGCAATCAAACCGACGTCATTGACACAAAAAAGGAGAACAATTTGATCGTTCACACCTTGACTGAACTTCCAAGTGATCCAGCAGCGACATTCCAAGCAGACGTAGATGTCACAAACCAAGTGGCATCTTCTAGGAATCACTCAGCGACACATTTGCTACATGAGGCACTTAGAGATATTCTCGGCACGCATGTAGAACAAAAGGGGTCGCTGGTAAGACCAGAAAACCTTCGCTTTGACTTTTCTCATTTCGAAAAGATTGAATCAGACACAGTCCAAAAAATTGAAGATCGTGTCAATGAAAGGATTCTCGCAAACATCCCGCTTGATGAACAACGCAATCTGGCACTCGAAGACGCAAGAAAAGCGGGAGCCATGATGTTGTTTGGAGAGAAATATGGAACATCAGTGAGAATGATCGGATTTGGATCTTCAAAAGAACTCTGCGGTGGGATTCATGTCCCTGCAACAGGTTCAATAGGGACTTTTCGTATTACGACAGAAACATCGGTCGCATCAGGTATAAGAAGAATCGAAGCCGTCACAGGATCGGGCGCATTAAGTTTGGCACATCACGATCGCCATTCATTAAGCCAAATACGTGAAAGTTTTAAAGGTGCAAAAGATCTTCCAAAATCGGTCGAAGAGCTCATTGCGAGCAATGCGACACTCGCGAAAGAACTCGAGGTGCTTCAACGTAAGGAAGCGGGAAATGTAAAAGGAGATCTCGTCAAGGAAATCACCAATAAAAATGGCATTAATTTCATTGCGTGCGAACTCAAACTCGATGCCAAATCAATCAAAGATCTTGCATTTCAACTTAAAAGCGAACACGCACCATTTGTAGGCGTCTTCGCATCCAGAAACAATGGCAAAGCAGGTATAGCTGTCGCAATAAGCGATGATGTGATTTCTGAAAAAGGCTTAAAAGCCGGTGACATTGTGAAAGAATTGGCCGGCTATATCCGAGGAGGTGGAGGCGGCCAACCGATGTTTGCCTCTGCCGGAGGAACTTATCCAGAAGGCATAAAAGAAGCCCTCAGCAAGGCTGGAGGGCTTATATAAAGTACTATTAATATCGTGTACTCTGAATAAAAGGAACAACAGAGACAAGCAATTAAGCGAGATTCATATCTTCTGAAGCGCTTAATTTGTTATTTGTCTTTAACGTTAGACGTTTGTATGCTGGGCCCACATATTCTTCCTCTGGAGAAAGACCTAAGCTCAAAATATAGAACACATTAAAAATCAGGGCTAAAATATAATCTGACATTTTATGCTTCCCGAAGCTTTGCGCAATTTCCAAAATCGTTTTTGGAAAAAGGTAAATTGCAGCAGGTGTTAAAAATAAAAACGCATGCCACGTGGGACGGCCTATCAATTTCATTCCGGTCATAATGTTGTAAAACGGAATAAATACAGACCACCAAGGCAAATCCGCTTTCACAAAAAGAAGGATGTTTGCGACGACACTAATGATTGCAATAAAAACCGCAGCCAGTTGTACAGAGCCAGAAAGTTCAAATCCGAGTAATTCAAAAGTATTCATGTCAATTCATCTTATTGGTTTGTTATCCAACAAGATAGACGACCTACAATTGTCATGGTTGCCTCTTAAATTCTGATTTTTAACACGTTACAGTGAAGAAACTGTCAAATGAGCGTATTTACTGACAATTTCACCGGAAATAGAAGTGCCTGATGGAGTGAGAATTAACAATCTCTCCATCACGTTCCGTAATTCACGTACATTGCCTGTCCAATCTGCTTGACAGATGAGACGCAACGCATCTTTTTCAACCTTAGGGACCGCTTGACCATGATCTTCTGCCAAAAGCTCAAGAAAATGTGTGACAAGCAAGGGAATATCTTCTCTTCTGTCATTCAATGACGGAACGTGGATGGGAATGACTGCGAGACGATGGAAAAGGTCCTCACGAAAGTTACCTTTCGATATCTCTACTTTAAGATCTTTGTTCGTAGCCGATACAATTCTTACATCAACCTGGATGTCTTTGTCACCACCAACACGCGTAATTTTATTTTCCTGGAGCGCTCTCAAAACTTTTGCTTGAGCTTCAGTCCCCATATCCCCTACTTCATCAAGGAACAATGTCCCACCATTTGCAAGTTCAAATTTACCTTTCCTTTGTTTGAATGCACTTGTAAATGACCCTTTTTCATGACCAAATAACTCACTCTCAATTAATTCTGAAGGGATAGCTGCACAATTTACTTCAACAAATGGATTGGATTTCCTGGCACTTCCGTTGTGCAGTTGGCGTGCAACAAGTTCTTTTCCCGATCCGTTCCCGCCCGTAATCAATACGCGTGCATCAGTCGCCGAAACCCTATCAACCATGTCTAGAAGATCCTTTATTGCCTTTGATTCACCCACAATTGGATAGGATTTGTTGTGGTGGACTTTTCGGCGAAGTCGCTTCGTTTCTTTTTCGAGCTCATCTTTATCTAGCGCGTGCTTCAGCGTCAGTAAAATTCGATTTAAGTCAAGGGGCTTTTGAATGAAATCGAAGGCACCCTTTTTAAGTGATTGCACAGCTGTTTCAACGGTACCATGACCTGAAATCATAATGACTGGCGCAAGAATGTTTTTCTTCTTGAACATATCTAAAACATCAATGCCATCCATTTTAGGCATCTTGATGTCACAAAACACCACATCAAATTGCTTTTTCTGAGCTGCAATGACGCCATCGGCACCATCTTCTGCCTCATCAATGGTGTGGCCCTCGTATTCGAGAATCTCCCTTA
>JAPKBK010000240.1 GCA_028823435.1 Flavobacteriales bacterium | reverse complement strand
TCTTCAATCTCTTTGGTGGGCGGTCTTGCTTGTGCCGTGCCTGCGATCATGGCTGCACGTACGATATCAAACAAACGCGCGCGGCTGGTGACCATACTGGTGACGCCCATGATGACTTGCTCCGCCCGTCTTCCTGTGTACGCATTCCTAATTGCATTCGCTGTTCCGGATCAGCTCGTACTCGGTGTATTTAACCTACAAGGGGTTTTTCTGTATGGCCTTTACGTAATCGGTGCGCTTTCGGCCCTAGGTCTCGCATTCGTCATAAATAAGGCGCTACCTAACTCAAGCAACCGAGCTGAAGCGGCAGAGGAGTGGCCACCCTACCGTTTGCCTAAACTCAAATCAGTCTTGGGTCAATCCTATCGCCAAGCCCTGATTTTCCTTCGCGCAGCAGGATCGGTGATCTTATTCATTTCAATCATCTTGTGGTCTTTGGCATTCATGGGGCCTGGAACAATTCAAGAACGCGAAGCCATGGACCCAAGCGAGCGTTTAGAACAGTCTTGGTTAGGTGCACTTGGGAATACCATTGAACCTGTCGTTCGCCCTCTGGGGTATGATGGCCGTATGGGGATTGCCATTTTAAGCTCTTTTGCCGCACGTGAAGTTTTTGTAGGTACGATGCACACACTCTATCCCACAGCGGAAGGGGGTGATGGCAGCATTCTGGCGTTGAAAAAAAGACTGGCCAACGAAGTCATCCCCGGGACAAACCGACCTCTTTTAAATACAGCTTCAGCGGCATCGCTGATCGTGTTCTACATGTACGCGATGCAGTGTATGAGCACAATCGTCATTGTTAAAAGGGAACTTAACAGTTGGACTTGGGCCCTAGCCCAAGCTGCAGGATACACGCTATTCGCTTACTTAGCAGCACTGGCAACATACAGCTTCATCGATGGATTCTAAGATTAAAACACCGTGGCTTGAAGTTGGATACACGATCTTTTCTCATGAAGGGCCTAAGGCCTTGAAAATTGAAGCCTTGGCCAGACAGGTGGGTAAAAACAAATCATCTTTCTACCATTGTTTTGCGGATTTAGACATTTTTATAGATGAACTGCTGTGTTTTCATGTTGTAAAATCGCATGAAATTTTCAAGCACATCAAACGCTGTAAGAATTTGGTGCCCGATGTCTTTGAGGTGCTCTTAGAGTACAAAGAGGACGCCTTTTTCAATCGACAATTAAGAATCCACAGGCACCTTGAAAGCTATAAATTGTGCTTTGAAAAGGCCCATAAACCTATTGAAGATGCACTCTTGGCTTTTTGGCCCCAAGCAATAGGTTTAGAAGATAATCCGCATCTCGCCAGGATGATTTTAAACCTAACTGTAGAGAATTTTTATCTGAGATTGACCGATGAAACATTTACAGAAGAAGGGTTCAACAGTTATTTAGATGAAATCTTAGCGATCTCAAAGGAGATGTAAATCCTCTTTTGCAAGGTCATTTGGACGGTTCCGTCTAAAAATCATCAGCAGTGGCTTGTACATTTGTGTATGAAACGTCTTCAGCTCAAGTATCTTTTTGTTTACACAACACCAATCGTAATCTTGTTTTCATTGTGGGCCTCAGGTATCTGGTCCTTTTTTGCGCTCTTGTTCATATTCGGTTTAATTCCATTGACTGAATTATTCACAAATGGATCGACGTATAATCTCAATGGCGAGGAAGAAGAGCAGGTGAAAAAAAACATTGTATTTGACCTCATCATCTACCTGTTAGTCCCTATTCAGTGTGTCATTCTGATTTACTTTTTAATTCAAGTCAGCGATGAATCTCTCCCACTTTATACAAAAATAGGACTGACCACTGCATACGGACTTTCGTGTGGTGGTCTGGGAATTAACGGTGCACATGAACTTGGACATCGACACACGTGGTATGAGCAACTCATGAGCAAGCTTCTTTTGCTTTCTACATTGTATATGCATTTCTTTATAGAACACAATCGAGGTCACCACAAACATGTGTCAACGGATCAAGATCCAGCCTCCAGCAGATACAATGAAATTATTTACTCGTTTTTCTTTAGAAGTATAATCGGTGGGTGGAAGTCTGCATGGCGACTTGAAGAAACGAAAATGAAACTGAAAAAAAAGCGTGTATGGAGCGTGCACAATGAAATGCTTCGATTTCAAATCATCCAAATAGCGCTCGTCACAACTGTCGCATTAATCTTCGGGTTTAACACCATGCTTTTCTTTATAGCCGGTGCGACTATTGGCATCCTAATACTTGAAACGGTAAACTATATCGAGCATTACGGTTTGCGCAGATTAAAGGTGGGTGATGGATTTGAAAGAACGAAACCCATACACTCTTGGAATTCTAACCACCCAATCGGTCGAATACTGTTGTTAGAGGTGACCCGTCATTCTGACCATCATTATATCTCAAGTAAGAAATACCAAACCCTCAAGCACTTCGATAACAGTCCTCAAATGCCCACAGGCTATCCAGGAATGATGGTCCTTGCACTGTTCCCACCGCTGTGGTTTCGTGTCATGAATAAACGTATTGAAGAATATGGCGCTACGCCACCTCAGCTTGCTCAGTCGCAACTCTAACCCAAAGGTGAGCTGCAGCTTCTTTCCTGACCGCCAACGTTCTGCCGCAAGTACAAATCGCCATAGGCCCATTTAGAGGAGCGATATGCTTGACTTCGACCTCAGATCCGATGCAACACCCCATCTGAACAAGTGCCATGACCTCCTCTGGGGTATCCACCCTTTCGATCACACCTACTTCGTAGG
>JAPKBK010000239.1 GCA_028823435.1 Flavobacteriales bacterium | reverse complement strand
ATCAGTTCTCTAAACCTTCTACGCATAAACTTCTTCCCTGAGGGTCCACCAAACTGATCCACGAAACCATCTGTTGAAGCAAAAATCGTATCACCCGTTTGCAAAGCGAAGGTTTGTTCGGAATAATTTTTGGACCCTGGTTCGAAAGATGCAATCGCAAATTTATCAGATTTAAGCTCGTGTAATTCACCGTCACGCACGATATAAAGTGGGTTATTTGCGCCCGCAAATTGAAGCTCCATTTTCTCCATATCTACAGCAATCATCGCCAAATCCATACCGTCTTGGAGATGTGTAGGAGAGGATTCTGAACGAAGAACATCAAGGGCCGCAGAATTGAGTTTGTCAAGAATTTTGCAAGGTTGTGTGAACACTTTTGTGACATGCCTCAAAGCATTGTATCCCACCAAACTCATAAATGCACCTGGAACCCCATGACCTGTACAATCAACGGCTGCGAGAAGTCTCACTCTGCCCACCGAATGAAAAAAATAAAAATCTCCGCTTACGATATCTCGGGGACGATAAAACACCGATGCCTGATCAAACACTTCAGACACCTCTTTTTTTGTAGGAAGAATCGCCGTTTGAATCCGTAACGCGTAACTGATACTGTCCTGTAAATCGCTTAAAAGTTCTTCTGCACGTTGTTTCTGCGCGCTCATCTCAGCCGTCCTGTTTTCAACTTTTATTTCAAGTTCCCTTTCTGTGGTAGCCAAATCGTCCCTCATACTTAAAAGTGCATGGCCGAGAGAATCCTCTTCACTTAATGGCGCATATGGCGCGTTAAAATCACCCGAACCCACGGCTTCAGAAAAGACCCGTGTTTTGTGGAGACCTTCGGCAAGTCTATTTACAGCGACTGCCATGTCGCCTATTTCATCTGGTGTAATGGGAACAGGACCATCAGGCTCCTTCCCTTGCCCCATATACAATACAGCACGTTTTAGCTGCCTAACAGGTATAAGAATGGAACGTGTGACTGCCAGCCCCACTATAATTCCTAGGATTAAAACCAAAAGCGCAACAGAGCCAGCATACGTATTAAGATTTTCTCCAAGCTGTTCCATTCGACCTGTGGATGCGAGAAGAGAGGCGTTTTGGGATTTGGTAAGTTTATCCAACCTGTCTCGAATACGCTGCGTAAAAAGAGGAAGACTTGACCCCTCTAGTGCATAATACTCCGCATCCATCATCGCGATTGGATCGTCATAGCTAGAAAAATCGGGAAGCAAACGCATAATCTCGCTATACGCGATAAAAAGATAATCTAAATCATTTTGAAGACTGTCGAGCTGAATCGTTGCCTTTTCATCCCATGCAAATTCCATAGTCTTCAGAACAGAATATTGAACGGGTATCGTCTGATCTATCAGCGTGACCAAACCACTCTTTTCAGGATCATCAGTTCTACTTTGTACTGTAAGCCAGTGTTTTATTCGCACTCTAGACTCCCCTATAGATCTGTCTAAATCTTCTAGAGCACCTATACTTGGCACCAGTACATTGTCTATGTTTTTTCCAAGCTGACGACTCTCCCCCAACATCGTGCGGGTTCGTAAAAAGAGGACACTTACAGCCAAGGTAAACACGCCAAATCCAAGCGCCATCCTCCAGCCTATGGTGAATCTAAAACGGCTTCTATTTTCTGGTGTTGTCGTAATTCCTAAGCTATTTAATTGCCTCTTCTAAAAGACTTTTATATTTCTCACTTTCATCATTCTGACTCAAGGCACGATATATTGTCATCAAGCCTTTTAAAGTCTCCATTCTTTTTTTCTCCATATTGTGAGCCGCCAACATGGGCTCGAGGGCTTCTTGAAACAGCAATACACAAATATCTTGTATCTCCATTAACTCAAACATTGACGTTGTATGGTCAATGGATTTAAGCTCTAAAACACCTCTGTTATATAGATTTATAGCCAAATTATATCGCGCTGTATAATCGCTACCATCCAATTCTATTGCCCTCAAATAATGGCTTACTACATTTTCAAACAACGTGTCATGTTTTTGCGTTCTTGACGTGTTGTTCAAATCCAAGCTTTCTAAAAGAATCCGATTCGCTTTGGCCAGATTTTTCTCTAACTCCACTTCCTCTCTTACCCAATTTTCATCAGGGCTTAGTACATTTTTAATCTTGACAAACGCCATGAAATAATTCAGCACTTCGTCGTCCATACCCATCTGAAAACCATGAACTCCTTTCACCGCATCATTCATATATGTCTTTGAAAGGTAGTCAAGTGCCTCTTCCACCAATTCTGAAATCGTCCCCGGAAAAGCACTGTTTTTATCAAGTTCATATGCTCTCATCAATTGAATCACAGCGATTGATCTTTCGGCACTGGCTGTTTTTGAGGTTGACGCATGAAGAAAGGCACTGTCCTTATACCTCCCTTTGTGCGCATAGCCTGCGACATACCATGCTCTAGCGTCATACTTTGCATCGTTTTCAAGATGAGGCTCAATAATCAATAGCGCATTGTCATACGCGCCTTCTTCAGCGAACGAAATGGCTTCGTCTATCATATTTGCGGTTGATCCAGGTTGAGCAATGGCAACGACTGAAAGCAAAAGCGTCAACCCTAAAAATGACAGCCCTCTATTTAAAATGGAGATATTCATCGTGTTACAGCCCATGACAAGATTCTATTACCGACAATTAATCCTCTTAAAACAGCATTATCCATATCTAACTCATATCTAATCTTACTCGATTGAACGAGGAAATTCATCACTGCTCCTTTTGGCATCTGTAA
>JAPKBK010000238.1 GCA_028823435.1 Flavobacteriales bacterium | reverse complement strand
TTGTTCAGCGTTTAGAGTATGATGGCGCGATTTTCTTCGCCCATTAAAGGTATACAACCTGAAGACCAAACCCAAACTTCTCTCGGCTTCTCTTATTTTTGCCTTAACTTCATCTCACTTTAGATGCACGATTGAAACAATGAGATACGCAATCTTTCTGCTGGGACTAATTATATTGCTTGGTTGCACTTCGGACCATCCAACTCAGGATTCCCAAAAAAACAAATCATCTGTGCGCAACACGCCCTATGAATTCACCTTTTTAAATGCGCTTAAAAAGGATACTCCACCCTTTGACCTCGCCCTTTCTTTAGACCAAATATCGGCCACCTTTGTGACACTGACAGCGACCTTGGTGCTCGACAGTGGTGACTATGTCGTTTCACCATATACCTCACAAGATTTTTTAGGGGTGTTTGACATGTCAATCTTGGATTCGACCGACTTACATTTTGTTGGGGAACTCATTGAATTCCCTCCACCCTCCGCTATCCGAGTTCCCTTTGACGATTTACCAGTCCTTAGTTATAAAAGCAGCACGAGGATTTCACGGTCAGTAGAAATCTTATCAAACAGTGACTTCGAAAGCTATGGAGAGATATTTTTCGTACATGAACCAAGTTGTTTTCCTTACGTCATCAGCTTTTCGATTATAAGGAAGTCAGGCATTTTTTCTGTCACTAAACTCAGCACAGTAAATCCAAATTGCTGAGTGAAAAGGCGGTCAGTTATTCGGATGTGTAGACGCCTAATTATAAACCTTTGTGATTTCAGAGAGACAATTAGATTTACTTTTATTGTGTGAATAAAACATCCTTGAATTTCAAACGTTCTGACCTTATGAGATGTATTGGTATTTTTTTAGCAGGCTTTCTTTCACTTAATTTGGTAGGACAAACTGACATGGAGATTAAAAAAGATTTTTTTGAAGGATTGAATTCCGAAGAAAAAAGAGTGATTGTAGACAAGGGTACAGAGCGCCCATTTTCTGGTGAGTATTGCGACCATTATGAACGCGGGACTTACGTGTGTAAAGCATGTGGGACTCCTTTATACAAGTCGACAGATAAATTTAAATCTGGTTGCGGTTGGCCGTCTTTCGACGATGAAATAGAGGGCGCCATCATCAGAGTCAGAGATGGCAGCGGAGGAATGATAAGAACCGAAATAACCTGCGCCAAGTGTCTTGGTCATTTAGGTCACGTCTTTGAAGGCGAGATGCTTACAGAAAACAACACGCGACATTGTGTAAATTCAATTAGCATTGTCTTTCAAGCAGATAAATCGCCTCCTTTGGACTAGGTGCGCACCACCAAAGGTTTTTATCCGGCACAGGTTTCACCACACTTCTTCAGCCATGGCTGCCCGAACACTTGCTTCCGATTGTTGCGCCACCTCCTTTCTATCCCAGTCGTTTTTACTTATTTCTTCTGCTGAGATCGTACTGAGCACCTTCACACTAAGCCTCTTTTTTCGCAATCCCAAGATATTCATAAGGTGAAGTACAATGGAACCATCTGTGACGAAGTATGTAAAGAACCTCAATTGTTCTTGAGACAGGGCGCTCCCATTTGCATGAGTCCATCTGAAAGCCAAAGGCTGAACTCCTGAATTTGAGTCGATCGCAATTTTAAAAAAGGGCGTCTTGAATGGATGTATTTCGACACCATCGTTTGACTTTCCTTCGGGGAAAAAACCCATGTTGACCTGAGACTTTGTAATCATGAGTATGGTGGGATCCAACAGTTCTTGAATGGATTTTCTTCTTGACCGATCAACAAAGACGAATCCCAGCAATCCCATGATCTTACCTATTATTTTCATGCTTTGGATGTCGGTATTTGAGATCACCATACAAGGTGAAAGCGCCATATGAAGCAGAGAGTCTATTATTCCCTGATGGTTACTTACGATTAACAAATTCGACTTTGAGATTTTGCCTTTTACAGTTAAATGAACACCTACAATCCGCATGATAAGTCGTGAAAACGGATAAATAATGAGCCTTACATTGTATCTTAAGAAGAAGTGCCGTGGGAGGAAAAAGAAGACGATTCGTAGAACAATACTCAGGGATACCAGCAACGATACCGTTAATATGATCAGTGCCAAACGAACGTAAGCCAGCAGTTTTGAGCTTTTCAGATTAGGTTGAAGTTGTTTCATGAAAGGCAATAATACCCAACAGATGATTTGGTTTTACTTACCCCACCCATCTTTAATGAACTATCTGTTTTTAATCTAATGGTGGATATCGCGTTTATGCGGCCGGTTCATTTTGATTATTTTTGTGTTTACAATCACATGACCTAGCCCATTGACAATGCGATCCTATTTGACCCCATATGTAAGCCCGAAAGCGTTTTTTATCTTTTTTGAGTACCAAATCATTCTCGCGCTAAGTTTTATTTTACTCAGTCCGCTGTCCTTAAATGCACAGGATTCCACAACCACAAATCTTTCAATTGTGGCGGTGGGAGATATGATGATCGGCACGAACTTTCCCACGGATGACTACTTACCCCCCCGAGATGGCGCGGAGATTTTTAGCCAAATAAAAACGCAATTGTCAGATGCAGATATCACATTTGGGAATTTAGAAGGGGTCATTCTTACAGGGGATTATCCCACAACAAAAAAATGCCAGAATCCAAAGAACTGTTATGCCTTTAAAATGCCGGATCATTATGTCGCGCATTTTAAAGATGCTGGTTTTGATGTATTAAGTATCGCAAACAATCACATCAATGATTTTGGGGTAAGGGG
>JAPKBK010000237.1 GCA_028823435.1 Flavobacteriales bacterium | reverse complement strand
GGCAGAGGTGAGGATTTGGGATACACTTCTCAGCGACAACGAGGTCTCTGAGTGGTCGTGCACCACTGTTGACTCAACGCACCCAAGCTGGATGAACCTCGCTTCGTATTGGAAGATAGACAACAACTACAATTACCTTGCGAATGCCAGTCCGAACAATCCGTTTCTCAATGGCTATGTCAACGGAGCGGAGTGGCAAATCGCAGATTCTACAATCATTTACGATTATTCTGGAACGCCACGTCTTGTAGATGTGCCGGTGACAGCAATGACGCACTTGTGCATGGAGGTCTTGCCTGAGTGGAATTTAGATGGCATCTCTTGGGTTGATGAATGCACAAACAGTATGGACTCACCCTCGGTTTCAGAACTTCAAATTTTCCCTAACCCAGCTTCCGACTTCATCCAACTTTCTGCGTCGAATCTGATTGAAGAGGTCGTTATTTACAACATCCTTGGCGCCGTCGTTTATTTTGAGTTTCCTTTAACTTCACAAGCTACGCTTGACGTTAGATCTTGGAAAACGGGGGTTTATTTTATGGAGTCAAAGTCGATGGATGGCACGCTTTCAAGAAATAAGATTGTGATTAAGTAGCGGAAAGAAATGATGATTCACGGAACACACAATGCAGATGTAGACGACAGAAATAAGGATGTTCTTATTTATGTGAATGGAGAATTGTTCCCTCGAGATGAGGCGAAAATAAGTGTCTTTGACAGTGGGTACCTTGTGGGTGACGGTGTCTGGGAGGCCATGCGTTTGTATGAAGGGAAACTGGCATTTCTTGATTTGCACTTGAACCGTCTGTGGGATGGTGCAAAAGCTGTAGGGATGGATCTGGGGTTTGACAGAACGTGGCTTGTAGATCAAATCGAGATGGTACTGGAGGCAAACCAAATGAAAACGGGTGTGCACTTGCGTGTGATGGTGACGCGAGGGATCAAGAAGACGCCATCGCAGGACCCAAGATTGACACTTACAGGACCTAACCTGGTGATTATTGCAGAGTACAAGACCGCAAGTGAAGAAACCAGGAATAAGGGGATTACGTTGTTTACGAGCACGGTGCGGCGCGGCTCCCCTGACACGTTAGATCCAAGGTTGAATTGTCACAGTAAGCTCCACGAAGTACAAGCGCTGGTTCAGGCGATAGAGGCAGGGGCTGATGAAGCATTGATGCTTGATGTTCGCGGGTTTGTCTCAACATGCAACTCAACAAATTTTTTCATTGTAAAAGATGGGGAGGTTTGGACCTCAACAGGCGCTTACTGTATGAATGGGATTACGCGGCACAATGTGATAAGAATATGCAAAGAGAATGGCATTGTCTGTAAGCAGAAGGACTTCTCATTGTATGATGTGTATGCAGCTGATGAGGCCTTTGTCACGGGGAGCTTCGGGGGCTTAACCCCTGTTAATGTGGTGGATGGTAGGAAAATTGAGGGTCGAGAACTCATCAATAAATTAACAAGTCTATATCAGAAATTGAGATGAAGACCGTCAGGATATGTCTTTGGTCTGGACCTAGGAATATTTCGACGGCATTGATGTATTCCTTTGCCCAAAGAGAAGATACAGTGGTTTTAGATGAGCCGCTGTATGCGCATTATCTCGCTTCAAGTGAAAAAGAACTCGTAGAAAGACATCCTGTCGCGCAAGTCGTCCTTGATACGATGGAGAATGATGGGGCGAAAGTTGTTGAAATGATGATGGGAGAATTCCCATCTGATGTGGTGTTCTTCAAAAACATGACACATCATCTTTTAGATCTGGACAGATCCTTTATGGAGGGTGTTGTAAATGTTATTTTAACAAGAGATCCTGTCGACATGCTCCCTTCATTTGCAAAAGTGATTAAAGACCCCACGATGGCTGATGTTGGGTATGAAGCACATATTGAGCTTTTAGACTCCCTCCTTAAAAGAGGAATAGATCCCATCATTATCGATTCAAAGAACCTTCTTTTAAACCCCAGAGTTGCGTTAACCAAGTTGTGTCATGTGGCTGGAATTGCATTTGATGAAAGGATGCTCAAATGGGATGCGGGAGCAAGGGCAGAAGATGGCGCTTGGGCAGAGTACTGGTATTCAGGGACGCATCAATCTACAGGATTCCAAAAGTATCTCCAAAAAGCAGAACCATTCCCGAACAAGTTACGTCCGCTTTTGCAGGCTTGTCAGCCCTGTTACGACACCTTGATCAATCGGATGAACTAACCTTGTGCGCCCGGAGATCTATCAGGTGGAGGTTTAATGTTGATTTGCCTCTAAAGGAGTTTATTGCAAGTGTAAATACGATATCGAATGACCGCCAAGCGCGTACCTCATCAATGCGTTCTCCCATCCCAAATCCAATCGCCTCATATCTTTTTGAAGGATAACCTGCATCCTGAACAACGAGCTTGAGGTGTCTGCCACCGTGCCCCACAGTTCTGGGTGGGATAGATGTAACAGCCCCTTGTGCCATGAATACAGGGACTTCATTGCCAGGACCAAACGGTCCCAAACGCTCAAACTCTTTATACATTACCGGGTTTAATTCATGCAGGTTAATCGGCATGTGATACGCCACCGAGTGTTGTGGTTTGGCACCTAACGTTTGTGTATTAATGGCATTGTTCAGGCACGTCGTAAACTCCGCCATATTTTCACGGCGGATCGTAAGCCCTGCAGCCATGGGATGTCCCCCGAATTGATCAATTAAGTGCTTACACGCTTCAAACGCTGCAAGAATATCAATGCCGGGAACGCTTCGTGCACTCCCTGTGAG
>JAPKBK010000032.1 GCA_028823435.1 Flavobacteriales bacterium | reverse complement strand
AGCGCTAGGTATCGCTCCTTATGGAGGGTTTATTAACCCTTGGATGGAAGCGACACGGGATGCAGAGGGTAAGATCTCAAATGTTGAACTCACCTACCCGGACAACTTTACAGCTCAAATGAAAAACTACAGTTCTAGATTTAACTTTTTGCCAGACGTGAATGCATTAAACTAGTCCAGTAAATTATCAGTCCCTTCCATACAGGAAACCTACATCTCAAGAAAATGAAACATATTGCTCTCTACCTGTTTGTTGCTTCTTTAGCAATGAATTTCACTACGGAATTCTCAGCCCAAACCATGTGCGAAAACGGCTTTGCTGGAGATTACGCGTGTGACGGTTATGATCTTTATACTTACTTCCCCCTTTCAGCTGTTGGTGGCGGAGATAACGGAAATGATTGTTGGGGTTGGGTAGATTCTGAATCTGGACGTGAATTCGTTCTTTTCGGACGTTCTGATGGAATGTCTGTTGTTGAAATTACGGACCCACTTGCGCCCGCTTACATCGCGAACCTCCCGACTGCATCATCTCCATCTCTTTGGAGAGACATTAAGGTGATTGGGGATTATGCGTTTATTGTCAGTGAAGCTGGGATGCATGGCATGCAAATTCTGGACTTGACGCAAGTGCTTGACCTTAGTGGATTCCCTTTCAATATAACTGCGACATCTCAATATCTGGGGTTTGGTAATGCGCACAATGTTGCTGCAAATCCAGAAACAAATTACGTGTATGGTGTAGGTACAAATACGTTCGGTGGCGGACTTCATATTGTTGACGTAAGCAATCCTGAAGCCCCAGTTATTGCAGGTTCTTATGATGGCGCATACTCTCACGATGTTCAGCCAGTAATTTATAACGGGTTGGATGCAGATTATCAGGGGCAAGAAATCGTTTTCTGTTTTAATGGCCAAAGTGGTCTTGCCATTGTCAATGCCGAGGATAAGAGTGATGTTTATCTCATCAAGGCGATTACGTATGAAAATGGTTTTTACACGCACCAGGGTTGGCTAAGTGAAGACCATCACATGCTTTACTTCAACGACGAACTCGATGAAACGAATAACGGAAACAACACGCGGACGTACATGATGAATGTGGATGATCTTGACAACCCAGTCATTGTGGGTTTCTACGAAGCAGAGAATTCGGCCATTGACCACAATCTATACACGCATAACGGACTTCTTTATGCGTCGAATTACAGAAGTGGACTCCGCGTTTCTACAATTTTAGAGGATGGTTCTATCGCGCCACAGGGATACTTCGATACTTACCCCGCGGACGATTTGACAGGGTTTGATGGGACATGGTCGAATTACCCTTATTTCCCAAGCGGGTCGATTGCAGTGAGTAATTTTGATGGACTCTTCATTCTGAGAGCGTCATCCATTCCTGAAAGTGTAGAATCAACAGTTGCGGATCTTCCCGCTTTCGGATTGACACCCAACCCCGCTTCTTCATCACTGCTGCTTTCGGGTTCATTTGTGAATTGTGACGTCGTTATTCACGATTTAAGTGGTCGTGAAGCTTTGAGGGTAAATTCTATTCCAGTATTGAGTGGACTTAACCTTGATATAAACGCATTAACAGATGGTGCTTATATCGTCAACGTCATTGATTCTCAGTCTGGCGTCATCAATGCGACAGAAAAGCTTGTCGTAGCGCCTCACTAGGTTCTATTTTTTCGCGTCTTTCTCTTCCTCTTTTGGCGTGAACTCTTTGTCGAGGATTTCGCTGAGGTCTTGTTCTGCAATGCCACGATGTAGCTGTCCGTCCATTGCAATACTTATGAGGCCGGTCTCTTCACTCACAACAATGACAAGTGCATCTGTTTTTTCGGCAAGCCCCAGCGCGGCGCGATGTCGCATACCCAGTTCTGGTGGAAGATCGGTTCTTTGAGTGACAGGAAGAACACACCGAACAGCGCGAATACGTCCGATTGCGATATACATGCCTCCATCATGCATTGAGTTATCCTTATGGAAGGTGGCCTCAATCAACGGCGCAAAAATATCTGCGTTGAGTTTTGTAGATCCCTGAAGGTGGAGCGTAAGGTCGGACAAGCGTTGAAGGATGATGAGTGCCCCTTCTTTTCGAACAGAGAGTTTTTTTACGGCTTTCGTGATCTCATCTATACGTAAAGGAGAACGTTCTGTGTGCCGGAGATTAAGAAACTTTTCGAGCCAGAGTTTGGGCTTGTCAATATTTGCGCGGTCGCCGATTGAAAACAAGAATTGTCTGATTTCCTGTTGGAAGACGATGATAATTGCAATAATCCCGACTCCAATGAATTGACCTAGCAACTCGGCAAGTATCGGCATTCCAGCCCATGAGACCACTTTCCATATGAGGTATATCGCAAGAAGCCCCATGAAAACGGGGATCGCTGAAGTGCCCTTTGTGAGTCTGTAAAGCCAAAGCACAATGATTAACACTAGAAGGACATCTAGCATACGCGCGCCAAACTGTATTAGTGGCAATACAGCTTCCCAAGATTCGAGTAGAAAATTCACTTTTGATTCATTTTACTTGTGCAAAGATGGCGATGAAGTTCTACAACTTGACGCGCTTCCTTCACATCGTGACATCGAAGGAGGGAGGCACCTCTTTCTAGCGCCCATGCATGTGTGGCTGTTGTGCCGTTTAGAGCCTCCGAGGGCGCAACATTTAGCGCTTTGCAAATCATGGATTTACGGCTGGTTCCCACAAGTAGAGGTAGTCCGAGCTCAGTAAATGCCATTAGGTTTGCAAGCAGTGCGTAATTGTCTGCGGTGCTTTTTCCAAAGCCAAACCCGGGGTCCAGTATGACATCTTTAATTCCCAGTCTGGACAATTCTTCTGTTTTTTGTAAAAAGAAATCAGAGACTTCACCTACGACGTCTTCGTATTCAGGATTGTTTTGCATGTTGTCAGGTCGTCCACGCATATGCATGAGTATGTAGGGAACATCGGCCTCAGCGACAACGTTTAACAACTCTGGGTCCAATGATCCGGCAGAAATATCGTTAATCATCGATGCTCCTGCATGAATTGCTTTGTAGGCGACTTCGGATCTGTATGTGTCAATGCTTAGAAGCGCGCTGGGGTCTCTTTCAAGAATCCCTTGCAGAACAGGCTCAATTCGTGACCATTCTTCCTTCGCGCCCACTGAAGATGCGCCAGGCCGAGATGATTGACCTCCGAGATCTATTATTTCTGCACCTTCATTTTTTAACGCCAGTCCCTTTGCGATGGCTTTTTCAACGGAAAAGCTAATTCCTCCATCAAAAAACGAGTCTGGCGTCACGTTTAAGATGCCTAAAACACCAACATTTGCTTTTTTGTGAAAACTTTTCAATCGTTCACGTAATTTCAGTATGTTGGATCTTTGTCTCATTGTAACTTCGTGCAAGTTATTCAACCTATGGACAAACTCGCACCCACTTCCGCACAATACGACAATGCACTTCATAAGTGTGAGTCTCTTTTCAAGAAGAAAACCTCAGATTATGGGACTGCTTGGAGAATTCTTCGCACATCTTCCCTGACGGATCAGATTTTCATTAAGGCAAATCGCATACGAACTTTACAAGAAGTTAAAGTTGCGAAAGTAGATGAAGGGATCGTTCCCGAATTTATCGGGATCGTCAATTACAGTCTGATGGCGCTCGTTCAATTGGAAATCCCCGAGGGTTATCCATTGGAGCTTTCTACAGAGGAGGCAAATGAGCGGTTTCATAAAGCCGCTCATGAAACGCGTGCATTGATGCTCAATAAAAACCATGACTATGGTGAAGCGTGGCGTGACATGCGTGTGAGTTCTCTCACAGACTTAATCCTCATGAAAATCCTTAGGGTCAAGCAGATCGAAGACAACCACGGCAAGACGCTCGTCTCGGAGGGGGTCGATGCGAACTATATGGATATTGCAAACTATGCGCTTTTTGCGCTTATCTTACTGGATGAGGAGTCAAACGAAAACTAATTACGATGGATTCAAGCAGATTTTTTAATGGCATCACGCGTTTCAGTCGGATGTTTGTTGGTGCCCTTTTCGTTGTTTCAGGTTTAATTAAATCGAATGATGCACTGGGCTTTATGTACAAGCTCGAAGAATATTTCGAGCCAGGTGCACTGAATCTAGAGGCTTGGATTCCATATGCGCTAGAAATAGCTGTCTTTGTATGTATTGCAGAAGTTCTTCTGGGAATCGCCCTGCTTGTCGGCGCACTTCCCAAGCTCACCTCAGTGCTCACTTTGGGCATGATGCTTTTCTTCACTTGGCTTACGTGGTACACTGCGACGTGCGACCCTTTCGGAACGAAGATGATTACCGATGCTTTGGGTGCAAATATTGAGATCGCAAATCAATGCGTCCTTGAATGTGGTTGTTTTGGAAATGCGATTCCGCTTACGGCATACCAAAGCTTTCTGAAAGATCTCTTCCTCCTCATTTTTGTAATCCCCATTACAATTGCAGCGTTCAGAAATAAAATTGAACTCAACGACAGTCGTACTTCAATCATCATTTATACAGGTGCGATTTTAATGACCTTCCTTTTCTGTTACTGGATGTTAGATTGGAATTTCCCCATTCTTTACCTCGTGTTTCTTCTGTTCGCAGCCAGTGCTGTTCGCCGCAGAATCAACCATCCCAAGGTGGAGTGGATGATGGCCATCGCAGTGATGATAGTCGCCGGACTCATTCAATATAAAACACTGACACATCTCCCGCTTAAGGATTACCGCGCGTATGCTGTCGGAGAAAACATTTCGACAAACAGGATGTCTGCGGATGAGTTGGGGCTTGATGCGCCTACATATGCGACTGAGTACACGTTTAAAATCCTCAAAAGTGGTTTGGACACTGTGATCCTAAGTTCGGATTGGCTGGTGATGCAAAAGGCCCCCTCCTTTAAAACAACGTATGAAGTTGTCAGTTACAAAGGCCCAGAAGTCAAAGTGTCAGAAGGCTATGAGCCTCGTATTATGGATTTAATTATGGAAAATGCAGAAGGTGATGACCTCACGGATGCGGTGCTTTCGAAGAAAGGATATACGTTCTTTCACATTTCCAAAGATCTTGAGGCAGCTGTAGATGCGGGGGCTCCTGCTCAGGCAGCTTTCAACGCGCTCGCAAGTGAGGCGCTCGAAGCAGGGTTTGATTTCTATGGTCTTGCAAATACAGGAACGGAATACAACACGGCATTCTCAGAGGATTATTCAACGCCTTACGGTTTTCTGTCTTGCGATCAAATCGAACTTAAGATTATCATACGTTCAAACCCGGGTCTTGTCCTGATGAAAGATGGTATCGTCGTCGGAAAATGGGCTTGGCGTGATGTTCCCACGTTCTCTGATCTAGAATTACAATAAGTGCGATTTCTGGCAAAGAGACTGGCGCAAGGACTCGGGGTGTTGATAGGCACGCTTACCCTTGTGTTCTTTATCTTTTCCTTTGTTCCAGACCCTGCGCGTGAACTTGCAGGCCAAACCGAACGCGAGTCAGTTGTTCAGGCCTTCAGAGTCAAGCACGGACTGGACAAGCCCACGCACATACGTTATTTACACTTTATGTCGAATGTTGCTCAAGGCGACCTTGGTGTCAGTTACATTACCGACAGGCCAGTCATTAAGACGATAAAAGATGCGCTTCCTGCAACCTTGATTCTCGCTTTTGTAGCGATGTTTTTTGCGACCATTTTTGGGATTTCAATTGGACTCACACTTGCGGTTTTTCCCAATGCTCGTTTCGGAGATCTCATTCTTTCTATTTGTGCTTTGGGAATGAGTGCGCCGAGTTTCGTGGTCGCGATTGTCGTTGCGTGGATCTTTGGATATCTTCTTCATTCATATACCGGTCTTCCGATGACAGGAGGGATGATCACAGTTGACCCCTTCGAGGGGCCGCGCCTGGCTTGGGCGCATTTAATCCTTCCTGCCTTTACGTTGGGAATCCGTCCTCTGGCGGTCATTATACAATTGTCGCGGAATTCGGCACTTGAGGTTTTGGCCCAGCCCTACATTCGGACAGCGCGTGCAAAGGGACTTTCCTCATCTCGAATCCTGTTCAAACACGTCTTGCGCAACGCGCTCAACCCTGTGCTTACAGCGACGAGTGGATGGTTCGCGTCAATGCTCGCTGGCGCAGTATTTGTAGAGTTTGTGTTTGGTTGGAAAGGCATGGGGCTTTTGATGTTCAACGCCTTAGAGAGAGGTGATTTGCCCGTGGTGATGGGATGTACGCTCGTGGTGGCAACCATCTTCGTTCTCGTCAATGTCGTGGTTGATTTGCTCTATGGTTATCTCGACCCGCGGGTTCTACAAAACTGAGGTTTCACTTATACTTGCGTTAAATGCATCAAGTAATTTATTTGCAGTCTTGTTGAAATAACGTTTCGTTCTGTAACTGGAAACCCACTTGATACCCTCGACTGCATTTGTTAAAAATACTTCATCTGCCTTTAGAAGTTCTTGGGGCGTGAGATTGCATTCAAAGACTTTAATGCCCAAGCTTATTGCGAGGTTTATGACTGTCGCTCTCATCACGCCACCTACAGGGCCAGAAGAGAGCTTGGGGGTATAGAGCTCGCCACCACTCACGAGAAATACATTTGATGACGTCGCCTCGATAATGTTGTCGTCAGTATTTAAAATCAGTACATCTCCGATGTTTTTCTCCTGAGCATAGATCGCTGCTTGGATGTAAATCTGAGAGTCAATGTTTTTGAACATGGAGAATTCACTTGGGTTTTTCTTCAGATCTTCAAAGATGCTGATCGCAATCCCTTTTTCATTCAGCTTAAAACCGACGTGTTCATTCCTTTCAATGTGGGCAATCCAGTCTGCTTCGTTTGACGCGGGGGTATATTTACCTCCCCCTTGGTTGCTTCTGAAAATCGTAAGCCTGATTCTGGCGCAGTTGCTTAAACCGGAACTGTTTGCCAATGACAAAAGATGTTCTCGCAAAACTGAAGACGAGAGATTTTCGTTTGGCCTGATTTTATATGCGGACAAACTTGCTGAAAGTCTTCCATAATGAAGGTCAAAGAGTGGAATTGTATTGTTCACGACGAGCATGGACTCAAAAAAACCATCTGCGTATAAAAACGCTCTGGAGTCAAATCCGTTAGGGATGCTGCTCGGATCTGTTCGTTGTCCGTTGTATAGATATTGATGCTTGTTCTGCATTTGAGTTATGCTAGCGCGTGTATATAATTAATTAACGCAGCATTTGTAGGTATAAGTACCCCTTGAACACCTAAAACAGATGCGCAATCCAAATCCCGTTGTTTGTCACCGATCATCCACGATTCTAAGGGGTCGATGTTGTAGCGTGCGATTGCACGTTCCACCATCATCGATCCGGGCTTGCGACTTAGTGAAAGGCCAGTGATTTCGTGATGTGGGCTGTAGTAAATGTCGGTAAGTGGGGTGCCGTTCTCGAGGCAAATTTTGCGCAGATGAGTGTGGATTTCATTGACTGCTTCGTGAGAATAAATGCCTTTTGCTATTCCGCCTTGATTTGTGATGAGAATAAAGATATAGCCTTTTTCTGCGAGTGTTCTGAGCGCTTCGAGCGCTGTAGGCAGTATTGAGAACTCCGCGAGACACCTTGTATAGTCTCCTGGGTCATGGTTGATGACCCCATCTCTGTCTAGGAAAATAGCCTTACAGAGGTCTGGTTTAGGAGGTGAAGAGAAACGCATGTGACAAATCTAACCTTTAACCCACATTGCTTGTGTATTTTTGGGGTGTGAAAAAAGGAAAGGAAATAAAAGATTTTGCGGAAACCACATTCAACATGTGGAAAGAAAAAGCAGAAGCATCTTTAAAAGGCGCGTCTGTGGATTCTATTAGAAGTGAAAGGTTTGACGGTATGCCTTTGCCTTTAGTGGTTGATGATGCATTGAAGCAATCACCAATTGCCATTCCTTCAAGTCCCAGTTCTTTAAGAGATGATTTGGGAAATGCATGGGAAATTCAACAATGCTTTGCAGACAGGAAGCACCTTATGCAAGGTCTTAGTGACGGTGTTGAGGCTGTCAGGACGGATGCTGATCTTGCAGATGGGGATGCCATGCGAGAAATTCTCGCAGATGTAAGTCCTGAGATGGTGGCACTACATGTGGATGGTTATGAGACGGTGGGTGCTTTAAGGGCGGTGTCTTCATGGGCAGGCAATGTAGATGTCAGAGGGTCTTCTACTTGGGATGTTGGAAGGGGGATTCCCGCAGACTCCGCATTCTTTTTACGTCATGTCGAAGCATGGGGTGTCGCGTTTAAAAGGTTTTCGACCTGGGGCGTGGATGCATCGGTTTGGCAGGACAGAGGGATGCTTCCAGTAGACGCACTGGCACTTTCCTTGTCTGCTGCGAAGTGGGGGATAGAGACGATGGTGCAGCAGGGTCACACCATAGAAGAAGCAGCGCGAAGATGTACCATTAGGATCGCTTCTACTACGGATGTGATTTCAACGGTTGCGGCCATCCGTGGATTGCGCGTGGCATGGGCAACAATGATTTCAGAAATGGGAGGAGTGGCAGAGTCTGCGCCCATCTGGATAGAATCTCGTTCAACGTCGATTTTCGCTGTAAAGGAGATTCAGGAGGACAATTTATTGCGGCATACGATGATGGCATATGGCGCTGTTGTAGGTGGCGCGGACGGAATTGAAGTGCGCGGACACGATATATTGTCGCCTTTAAAAGACGAGAAGTCCATCACACAGTCAAAAAGATGGGCGAGAAACATCCAACATATTTTACGTGAGGAGGCACTTTTAGGCAGAACAGATGACCCGATGGGGGGGAGCCATCATTTGGATTTGGCCACCAAATGGTTTGCATCCGAAGCTCTGCAACGCATGGACGCATTGAAGACTTCTGAACAGTGGGAGGAGGCGACTTTAAAGGGGCGTGTTTCATGGCTTCAAGCACCCATTTTCGTACCTGTAGATTCTTCACGAGGCAGTGAACCCCTTTCTTCAAATGCACTTGACCCGTTCTATCTGCTCAATCATCAACCTGTTGAGCTTGACACAGAGAATACACAAACGAAGACAATTGAAAACATAGATACAGAGAGATTGTATCGCACCACACAGGATGTCGGTCAGGTCGAGACTGTTGAAACAGCTGAGGGAATTGACGTTCCGGAATCATTTGGAATCCATACGCAAAAACGTACCCACGAGAAATATTGTGCGGGGATCGCGCCCTTTTTAGGAGGCCCATATCCGACCATGTATGCCTCTCGACCTTGGACGATTCGCCAATACGCTGGTTTTTCTACTGCTGAGGCGTCAAACGCTTTTTATCGCCGGAATCTTTCTGCAGGTCAGAAGGGACTTTCAGTGGCATTCGATCTTGCCACCCACAGGGGGTATGACAGTGACCACCCGCGAGTGACTGGTGATGTGGGCAATGCCGGAGTAGCGATTGATACTGTGGAGGACATGAAGCGTTTGTTTGAGGGGATTCCATTAGATAAAATGTCAGTGAGTATGACGATGAATGGTGCGGTGCTTCCCATTCTGGCATTTTATATTGTCGCTGCAGAAGAGCAAGGCGTTTCGCCGGAACAATTATCGGGAACAATTCAGAACGACATCCTGAAGGAGTTTATGGTACGCAATACATTTATTTATCCGCCGTCGCACTCTATGCGAATTGTGTCGGATATTTTTAAATATACCGCCTCAAAGATGCCCAAGTACAACTCGATCAGCATTTCGGGTTATCACATGCAGGAAGCAGGCGCCACCCCTGAACTTGAATTGGCGTACACCTTGGCTGATGGGATTGAGTATGTAAAAACAGGTATTGGTGCAGGTCTTGCTGTGGATGACTTTGCGCCTCGCTTGAGTTTTTTCTGGGCAAACGGGATGCATCACACGATGGAAATCGCGAAGATGAGGGCTGCAAGGATGATTTGGGCTTCTGAAATGTCAGCCTTCCAACCTGCGAACCCGAAAAGTTTAATGCTACGTACCCATACCCAAACTTCGGGATGGACACTGACCGCTCAAGACCCCTGGAATAACGTGGCCAGAACAGCAATAGAAGCGCTGTCCGCAACATTTGGCGGCACGCAATCTCTCCATACAAATTCATTGGATGAAGCCATTGCACTTCCCACTGATTCCTCAGCGAGAATTGCGAGAAACACGCAATTGATCTTGCAAGTAGAAGCTGGATATACGACTGCTGTAGATCCTTGGGCTGGGAGTTATTTAATGGAGTTTCTAACGGAATCTATTGCCGCTCGGGCTTCAGTTCTTATGAAAGAAATCGGCAAACTGGGAGGGATGTCAAAAGCGATTGAAGTCGGTCTCCCTAAGCTCAGAATTGAAGAGGCTGCGGCCCGAAAGCAAGCCAGAATAGATCGTGGAGCAGATAGGATAGTCGGGGTGAATATTTTTCAGATTAATTCTGAGGAAAATGATTTGGAAGTGCTGAATGTAGACACTTCTGCGGTGCGTGATCAGCAGTCTGAGATGCTTTTAAAGATTAAATCTGAACGTGATTCACAAGCGGTATCGCATGCGCTGTCGGCGCTTACTTCGGGCGCGGAGAATTCTGAGAATTTGCTCGGTTTGGCGATTGAAGCTGCGCGTTTGCGTGCGACGCTTGGAGAGATAAGCATGGCATTGGAAAATGTATTTGGCAGATATAAACCTACAGACAGGAGGGTGAGTGGTGTGTTTTCGAAGGAGATGAACAACAGAGATGAATTTAAATCGGCTTTAAAGTTGTCGGATTCTTTTGCCGAGTCTGTAGGTCGTCGTGCACGGATCTTGGTTGCGAAGATGGGCCAGGATGGTCATGACAGAGGAGCAAAAGTCATTGCATCCTCTTTTGCAGACTTGGGTTTCGATGTCGATTTGGGCCCGCTTTTCTCAACACCTCTAGAAGTTGCACGTCAAGCTGTGGAGAACGATGTTCATGTCATCGGAATTTCTACGCTTGCAGCGGGTCATTTAACGCTAATTCCCATTCTTGTAGAATCTTTGGTTGAATTAAATCGTTCGGATATTTTAATCGTTGTGGGGGGGGTAATTCCACCTGCAGATTATGAAACGTTATATAACATGGGCGTTGTAGGCGTTTTCGGTCCCGGAACCCCCATTACAGAATCAGCTTCAGACATCCTCTCTATTCTGACTTCTGCGTATAATTAATTTTTTTATGCAACTTTATGCGCTAATTTACGTCTTCGATTAAGACAGTGTCTAATTCTGTCAAAACCAAAACGTTAATCAAGATTATATTAATAGCCCATTTCGATGAAATTTTCTCTCTCTCTCCTTTCTTTAGCGCTTCTGACGACATTGTCGGTATCTGCTCAAAAATCGCCTGCAACTGGAACCCCTGGTGACGTTGTTCCTGGTGAATTAATTGTGATGTTCCACAAGCACGCTGATGCAGCCTTTTTTGCAAAACAACACGCATCAATTGATGGACTCAAATCTGGTCTTAAGCCAGTTAAAGAGCTTTCATCTCTTTCTCACATTCACCTTTTCAATTACAGTCAAGATATTTCTGATTCAGATCTCATCTTACGCGATTTGGCGCTTGACCCT
>JAPKBK010000236.1 GCA_028823435.1 Flavobacteriales bacterium | reverse complement strand
AGGAGGTTTGTGCGGGCGAGTCCCGTCCAGTATGCCGTAATCGCACAGGTGACGCCGAATGGAAGAAATCCCCACGTTCTGATATTGAGGAAGGGTTCGAAAATGTTTCTGACCACTTCGCTGGAGATAAGTCCGCCCAAAAACCCTCTGTTGAGAAGGAGGACGGTGGTGCAGATCAGGACAGCGAGAACGGCATGGATGACCCATCCCATCCTTCCCGTGCGGATTTGTAATGCGTCGTTCCCCTCGCCATTGCGACGTGCGACGAGGATTTGTATGCCTGTTGCGCTTCCGAAAATCAGCATGCCGAAAGTGAGATAAATTAACCCGGCATTTCCCGCGCCGTTGATTGCCGACTCGCTCACTCGGGAGAGGAAGAAGTTGTCTGTGAGAAGGACGAGGAATTGTACGAAGGTCCCTATTGAGATAGGAAGTGCGATTTTCAGAAGGCCCAATGTGTCTACGTTGAGGCGCTTTACTTGCGATGCGCTCATTTTTCGATCGGCATTTGAAGTCCAGAGCTGTCGAGGATTAAGTCCGCCCGTTTGACAGATCTGAAAGCCCACTGTAGTCTTAGATATTGCTTCTCATCATGAGAGAGCCCCGCATCTACTCCTGCCTCTCGCACGCGGGCGCAAACCCGATTCATCACGATCGCAGAAGCCACAGATATATTAAAGCTTTCAGAGAACCCGAACATCGGAATCTCCACGTAATCATCTACTTCCGTAATAAGTCTAGATGATATCCCTTTGAATTCTGTCCCCATAACAATCGCAATGGGTTTGTCTATCGGAAGTGTTTCTGGCGTATATCCGCCTTCGTGTGGGGAGGTGGCGACGATGCGATATCCGCTCTCTCGCAACTTCGCCACACATGCGCCGTGTGGGTCTTCAGCGCCCAGGTGCCTGTGTACGGTGAGCCAGCTAGAGGCGCCTTTAGAAACACTCCTGTTCTTAGACCAAACATTGTACGACTCGATCATATGTATGTCCTGTATCCCCATCCCGTCCGCACTGCGCATGACGGCACTGGTGTTCCGGCTTTGGTACACATCCTCGAGCACCATCGCAACATGCCTCGTCCGGTGCTCTAGAATCTCTTCATACCTCGCCTTCCGCTTCTCAGTCATGAGAGGCTCTAGGACGCTGAGGCAGCTTTGTATTTTCTGAGATTGAGTGGGCATGTGATTCACAGGCAAATATGAAAGTTTAAAAGTAAAAAAAAAGCCCCTCCAAAAAGGAGAGGCTTTAATCTTTTATTCAAATGAGATTAAACCGCGAGGCCTGATCCTGCTTTGAATTTTACAACGTTCTTTGCTTTGATCTGAATCTCAGCACCAGTTTGTGGGTTACGACCCTTACGCGCTGGACGGTGAGAAACTGAGAAAGAACCGAATCCTACTAGAGAAACACGGTCACCCTTAGCGAGTGCGCCTTTTGTTGCACTAAGAAATCCTTCTAGAGCACGACCTGAGTCTGCTTTTGAGATGCCGGCACTTGAAGCCATTGCATCAACCAATTCTGCTTTGTTCATGAGAATGATGTTTTTAAGGTTTAACAATTATAAATACTAATCGTTGCAATGTATGACGACAAACTCAATGGTGTCAAGGGGTCTAGGCCATTTATATGCACTTTGTGAACAAACTCCACTGTTTTGTGAATAAAGTCGAGTGAAATCGGTTGTTTTCACCCTTTTTCACGCCTTTTTCCGTGGTCTTATGGCCCAAATAACCAGTGCGGAAGCGGAAATGACCATCGCAAAAGGGCCATTTATGTCCAAAATAATCCATTGACCTGCGGAAACGAGCGTCGCAACAATGCCAAGCGACACATTTAAGATGTTAAGAAAGTCCGAATCAAAATCGGGGATCCGTTCTGTTTTCATCGAAATAAAGACAATTAAATGAGCGAGTGCCGCTCCAGCCCAACCGACAGCTGCTGGGGTGTGATACAGTTGATAGATTGAAAGCAGAAAGCAAGCAATTGTCAGTGTTGTTAAAATTTTTCTTCTTGTAGCCATAATACGAATGTACATTCGCGGCCATGAATTTCACTTACCGCCCAGAAATACGTTTTGTAGATATTGATTCTTATGGGATCGTTCACAATGCAAATTTCCTGATTTATTTTGAGCAAAGTAGAATCGCGTTGTTCAATAAAATTTCGGCGAAATGGAATTGGTCTGAGCACGGTGTGTTGGTCGCTCGGCAGGAAATAGATTACAAGCATCCTGTAAAATTGGGAGATGACCTTGAGATTACAACTTGGGTCGAAAAGATGGGGGAGAAGAGTATCACGTGCGCATACAAAGCGCACATCACGAAAGGCGGCAAAAAAATCCTATGTACAGAGTCGCGTACAGTGATTGTTTGTTTCAATCATAAAACAGGTGCCACCTGTGCAATTCCTGATTATTGGAGAGAAGCCATCGAGAAGTTGAACTGAACTTCTGTCAGAATAAATATGATGTAGGAGGAGAGGGCATTTGAGAACAAGCCTCTAGTTCGACACATAAATATGTTAACCGGCTAGCGTTCAAAAAAAGTTATTTTTTTAAAGCGAAGCAGGTATATATTTGTGCACTTATAGAGTCAATTAAAAATCAAATTAAAAATATATGAAGCATTTGCTATTAGTCGCTGGTTTAATCTGTTCATTGGGAGTCCAAGCACAGTTAACAGGCATTTCAGTTGAGACTTTCATGGTCCACGATGGTGTTGTAATTACTGAATTAGAGGGATTTACAACTTACCATGTTTACGCGAACACCACGAATTCGGAAGATTTCGTTTCAGCGGTATTCG
>JAPKBK010000235.1 GCA_028823435.1 Flavobacteriales bacterium | reverse complement strand
CCGATTAAAGGGGATGTGAAGTATGGCGCAAAAAACACAAACGACAACGCCTCTGTTCACCTACACGCGAGACGAATCGATTTTATACACCCTGTGAAACACGAGGCGGTCACGATTATAGCTCCCCCTCAGGATGATACAATTTGGGATGAGTTTGTGAGACTTGATTTAAAGCTTAACAGGAAGTAACAAAAGTTACTTGGGAACGGAAAAAGAAGATGTAAATTTGTGCTTCGCGATTAAGAAGTCAGCGAAAAAGAACATTCAACAAACGCAAAATAAATGAGTACTCCAGAAAACATTAACTGTCTGATTATCGGATCGGGGCCTGCAGGATTTACAGCTGCTATCTATGCTGCTAGAGCAGATATGAAACCCGTACTTTACCAAGGTGGGCAGCCAGGTGGTCAACTTATGGAAACAACCGAAGTAGATAACTTCCCAGGATATGCTGATGGCGTCAATGGTCCACAAATGATGATGGATTTAGAAGCTCAGGCAAAGCGATTTGACACGGATGTCAGATCCGGCTGGATTACCAAGGTCGATTTTTCTGGGGATGTGAAAAAGGTTTTTGTGGGAGATGGCGACGATGCACATGAAATACATGCAAATACGGTCATCATATCAACTGGAGCTTCAGCGAAATGGCTGGGACTGGAGAGCGAAATTCGCCTTCGTGACATCGGTGGAGGCGTAAGTGCTTGTGCAGTATGTGACGGGTTTTTCTACCGTGGACAGGATGTGGTAATCGTAGGCGCTGGTGATTCCGCGTGTGAAGAAGCTTCTTACCTCGCCAAGCTCTGTCGCCAAGTGACGATGTTCGTTCGTCGTGATGAGATGAGGGCATCGAAAGCGATGCAGAATCGTGTAAAATCAATTGAAAATATCGAGGTGCTATACAACACTGAAACTGTTGAAGTTCTAGGCGCAGAAGGGGTTGAAGGTGTGCGATACCGCAATAACATAACGAACGAAGAAGCTGATCTAGCTGTCACTGGATTCTTTGTGGCAATCGGACATACGCCAAACACAGCTGTTTTCAAAGATTGGTTAGAGCTGGACGAACAAGGCTACATCATCCAATCAAAGCCAGGTTCTTCTTACACAAATGTAGAAGGCGTATTCTGGAGTGGAGACTGTGCCGACAAGGTTTACAGGCAAGCTGTAACTGCTGCCGGATCTGGCTGTATGGCTGCACTTGATGCTGAGCGTTATTTGGCTGCAAAAGGCATGCATTAAATGTTGAGAGTTGCGCTCATTTTATTCGTAGAGTGCACCTTATTCATTCATCTTAGTGCCCAGAATCACACGCAAAATTTCGTGGTTGATGAGGGATTCTCCAAGGCGGAATTGTTAGGTCAAATCAAACCTGCCTCACATCCATCATTCTCTCTTGTACCTCAAAAATACGCGTCAAAATCTGGAATCTATTTGAGGACAGAAGCTTTGTCCGCATTTAAAGCCTTACACGAGGCAGCTATAGATGAAGGTCTAGATATCATAATATTAAGCGGCACTAGATCTTTCACTTACCAACAGTCAATTTGGGAACGGAAGTGGGAGAAACCCCGATATATGGGTTGGGATGCTTTAGACAAAGCCCTAGACATACTCACCTACAGTTCTATGCCTGGAACCTCACGACATCATTGGGGTACGGATCTTGATCTAAACGCCTTAGAGAATGCGTATTTCGAAAGTGGTGAAGGACGCGAGGTGTATGAATTTCTAAATCGATGTGCGCCCACGTTTGGCTTTCAGCAAGTTTACACCTCTAAAGACATGCCGAATTCGCCACGTTCAGGATATGAAGAGGAGAAATGGCATTGGTCTTTCATGCCTGTTTCTATCCCTATGCTGAATGCCTATAACGCATTAATTTCAACGGAAGACATACAAGGGTTTCAAGGAGCCAGTCAAGCAGATTCAGTAAAAATCATCCACGATTACGTGAACGGCGTCAGAATCTTAGACCTCGAATAAATTAAATCAACGTGCGCTTATATCCGTCATGATGCAAATGAAAATGGATATCTTCGCACCATGGATTCCAGAGCAAAAAACATTCTCCTGATGCACTTTGTAATCCTGATTTTTGGGTTTACCGGGATTTTAGGAAAGCTCATCACCATTGAGGCAATCCCTTTGGTTTTCTGGAGAACATTGATCGGAGGTGGAGCAATTTACGTTTGGCTTAAAGTGAGGCGGAAAGTATCAAGAAAATCAACTGCCGATCTACTGAAAATGGGCGGCATAGGTCTTCTCGTTGCGATACATTGGATCACTTTTTTTGCCTCAATAAAAATCAGCAACGTCAGTGTGGCATTGACGATGCTGGCGACGAGCCCCATGTTCATCGGATTCCTAGAACCACTCATTTTTAAGCGGAAAATCGACTGGAGAGAATTGACTGTGGCAGGTGTGGTTCTCGTAGGTGTAGGTACAATATTTAGTTTCGACACAACCTATCACGAGGGCATGATCCTTGGCATCATTTCAGCATTTTTCGCATCGCTTTTTGCGACGTTTAATGGCGTTCTCATCAAAACACACGATGCCAGTAACATCTCATTGGTAGAACTTCTTTCAGCGAGTGCCGCCATATTCATTCTGTTGTTTTTCACAGGCGAAGTAAATGGGGACCTCTTTGTGCTCTCTGGCCAAGATTGGTTTTGGATCACAATACTCGCACTCGTTGCCACCTCTTTCGCGTTCATCGCATTTACATCTGTCATGAAAGTCCTCACGCCCTTTACCACGTCTGTCGCTATCAATTTAGAGCCTATTTACTCAATCATTTTAGCGGT
>JAPKBK010000234.1 GCA_028823435.1 Flavobacteriales bacterium | reverse complement strand
AGAATCATCATGACGAGGAATGCAGATCCCTGTGTGGTGTACTTTCCCAGTCCAGCGATTGCGAGTGAGAAGATACAAGGCCACATGATAGAGCATGCAAGTCCACACGCTAGAAGCGCGTAAACTGCGACAAGACCTGTTGTGTTAAGCGCTATTATGATGGAGATGAGTCCGAGAATCCCGAAAACGCTGAGCGTAAAGGCGGGTTTGTCCTTCGTGACGAAGAACGCAGCGATTTGGACTAAGATGCAAATAAAGTACCACTTGAGGGCAGAGGTGTCATAGCCAGCGAGGTGTGTGGCGCCCATCACGACACCGAATGCAACAAACGGCACGACGAATTTCAGAATGTTTTTCTGTACAGAAGAGAGCGGGAAAACATTGACGGCGCCCACCCAACGCCCGATCATTAAGCTTCCCCAAAACATCGCCACAAATGGTGTGATCTCAGAGGACTCAAAACCGCCAAACTCTGGCTGCTTTAAAAACTCTCCGAGGTTCGACCCAATCGCCACTTCGACTCCCACGTATACAAAAATAGCGAGCATCCCCAATGTGAGTTGTGGGTATTGCATGGCGCCCCATCCGGTCGCATTGCGAGATGATTTAAAGTGCGCAAAAAGAATGCCGATGACAATTACAGCTAGACCTCCCGCGAGCCAGCACATTCTGGTCATCTCAATGCCTGGCATCTCAAGAACTGCAAAATCAAACCTGTAGCTGTTAAAAACGGGGGCAAAGCAGACTGCGAGTAAAACAGTCATGGCCAAAAGGGTGAGGAGTGCGTTGTTTGCTTTCTCAGGAGCTTCTTCAGAAATCCCAGCAGGCACGCTTTTCGATTTCCCTAAAATTGTCGCGAGCGCGATAAATAGCAAACCGACGGCGCCATATAAAACGATGACCTTGCTTAAGCTTAAAGACGCAATCATGTCATCATCTACTGCAGCAGCTGATCCAAAGAGCGCCAAAGCAATAATGATCGGCCCCAATGTTGTTCCTAAGGAATTGATGGCGCCTCCAAGATTGATTCTGTTGCTGCCCGTTTTAGGGTCGCCCAATGCGACCATAAAAGGATTCGTAGATGTTTGCTGAAGTGAGAATCCAAGTGCAACCACAAAAAGTCCCAAAAGCATTCCTGTAAACGTGTTCATATAGACAGATACAATCATCGTTCCAGCGCCGAGAGCAGAGAAAAGCAGACCATAAACTGTACTTTTTTTGTATCCCCAGCTTCCGACAAGATCTTTGTTTTTCTGAGAGCCTACAACGAATAATCCCAATGCACCCAGAAAGTATGCGAGGTAAAAGGCAAAGTCAATAAGTTGAGATTGGAATTGGTCTAAAGAAAAGTAATTCTTACAAAAGGGAATGAAAATACTGTTGCCAGCAGCAATAAACCCCCAAAAGAAGAACACTGTTGTCAATGTCGTTAGGGCGCTGTAGTTTGTTTCTTGCTTCGTCATGTGTTCTGTTTATTGAAGCGCAAAATCTACGCATTTAATTTTCAAAAATTACGGGATATAGTGTAATTTTTACACGAAGCCCTTGTATTTGAGTGCAAACAATACTATTTCACCGACGAACGACTTTAAGTCTTCTTGCTTCTTTGCAGAAAATATCTTTGCAGAAAATATTTCTGCCCAAACATCCATTGCTTGGCATATTGATATGACTGAAGAAGGCTCAAACCTAGCCAGAGTTTTTATAGCGGGATCTTTCCAAGGTCGGTCTTAGAACGATTATAGAATATTATTGTAAAGCAATACTTATTGTATATTTGACAATATACATCTGTTTTACTCCCAAATATCTTAATCAATTATGACCTATTTGACTTCATCCTTTAGAGCTTTAGCTATTTTAATTTCCATAAGTGCTTCGGTATTTTCACACGCCCAAGTCATACATTCAGACGTGATATTCTCAGGCACATTTGGTGGTGCAACACTTGAGGGCTTCTCATACACTACCCCTACAGGTTCTGAAGGTTGGGCAGGCTTTGCGAATGAAGATGTCAGTCTTTATCCATTAAGTTTTTCCGACAGTGGCGAGATCACTTTTACGGGTGCAACTGCTGGAATAGACGCAGATGTGTATTTTAGATTTGAGTACCTTCCATATCCTGACACTGAGCCTAGTTTTGTCACTGCTTCTGTGACCGTGAGTGGTACAGTTGAAACATCTTACTCAGTTGACATTCCTGCTCAAGGAGACAATACATTTAGTTCATTCCTATTGTATGTGACGACTTTAGATGCGCCAGTTACATTAACAAATGTAACTCTTGCAAGTAGTGCCATCGCAGATCCTTGTGCGCTTGTCACATGTCCCGATGGACAAGAATGTGTTGATGGAGAATGTGTTGATCTCAATGGTGGCCTAATGGTTTCCGCACCAACACCACCTGCCAGAGAGCCAGCCGATGTGATCTCGATTTACAGTGATGCTTATACGGATGTTGTTCTTGATGATTTTGACTTTGGTTTGTGTGGTGCTTCTCCTGCAGTAGCAGAAGTAATGATCGCGGGCAATCCAACACAGCGTTATTTGGGTGAAGGTTGCCAAGGAATCAATTTTGAGAACAATAGAATTGATGCCTCAGCATTCACACATCTTCATTTTGATTTTTATACGGATGAAACATATGTCATCGATAAAGTTTTTAACTTAAAATTAGTGGATTGGGCTGGGAATGAAACTGAAGCTGGAGCCACTGGTTTAGAAGTTAATTTTAATGCTGGAACGAATCCAGCGATGACTGCTGGGTCTTGGGTTTCCGTCGATGTTGACATCACTGTTTTTGGGCCTCTTGTGATTGGTA
>JAPKBK010000031.1 GCA_028823435.1 Flavobacteriales bacterium | reverse complement strand
ACTGAAGGACCCCATCGAAAATATGGGCGCCCAAATGGTAAAAGAAGTTGCATCTAAAACAGCAGATATTGCTGGTGACGGAACGACCACCGCGACCGTTCTTGCGCAAGCACTCATCAATGAAGGTATGCGTAATGTCGCTTCTGGGGCAAATCCCATGGACCTCAAGCGCGGGATGGATAAAGCGTCAGTAGCTATTGTAAAGGAGCTCAAAAAAATGAGTAAAGAAGTAGGAAGCGACAACTCGAAAATTCAACAAGTTGCAACGATTTCTGCGAACAATGACAATACAATAGGAACATTGATCGCTGAGGCGATGAAGACTGTGGGCAATGAAGGTGTGATTACAGTTGAGGAAGCAAAGGGAATGGAAACAACTGTTACAACAGTTGAAGGGATGCAATTTGACAGAGGATATCTCAGCCCTTATTTCGTAACAAACCCAGAAAAAATGGAAGCGGAATTGGACAATCCGTTTATACTAATCCACGACAAGAAGATTTCCAACATGAAGGATCTACTTCCAGTTTTAGAGCAAACTGCTCAATCAGGAAGACCCCTTCTTATTATCGCAGAAGACGTAGACGGTGAAGCACTTGCGACTCTCGTCGTAAATAAAATACGTGGTTCACTAAAAATAGCAGCTGTCAAAGCGCCAGGATTTGGAGACAGAAGGAAGGCGATGCTTCAAGATATTGCAATCCTAACGGGAGGGCAGGTAATTTCAGAGGAAACGGGCTTAAAGCTAGAAAATGCTTCAGCCGATGATTTGGGGACAGCCGAGAAAATCACCATTGACAAGGACAATACGACGATTGTCAATGGCGTGGGAAAAAAAGCGGATATCAAAGCGCGTATCGGTCAGATTAAGGCTCAAATTGAATCGTCGACATCCGATTACGACAAAGAAAAACTTCAAGAACGTTTGGCGAAACTCGCTGGTGGCGTCGCTGTCCTTTATGTTGGGGCCGCAACGGAAGTTGAAATGAAGGAGAAAAAAGACAGAGTAGACGATGCGCTACATGCTACTCGTGCTGCGATAGAGGAAGGGATCGTTCCTGGAGGAGGAACAGCATACATACGTGCAGCAGCTGTCATCTCTAAAATGGAAGGAGACAACAACGATGAGACCACAGGTATGAAAATAGTTCTTAGAGCGATTGAGGAGCCTTTACGCCAAATCGTTGCAAACGCTGGTGGTGAAGGGGCTGTTGTGGTTAACGCAGTTCGTGAAGGCAAGAATGACTTCGGTTACAATGCAAGAACAGAAGTTTATGAAAATCTCTATAAAGCTGGCGTAATCGACCCTACCAAGGTGACGCGTGTTGCGTTAGAAAACGCAATCTCGATTTCGGGAATGATGCTGACAACTGAATGTGTTATTTCTGATATAGAAGAAGAAGGAGGTGCCTCGGTACCAGCTATGCCAGGTGGCATGGGAGGTATGATGTAAGTATGATGTCTATTTCCGTTAAACACGCAACGAAAGTATTTGATGGGCAAGCTGCGCTTAACGATGTAAGCTTACAAATTCCTTCTGGTCAGGTTCTGGGACTCTTGGGTCCTAACGGTGCTGGTAAAACGACGTTGATGAGACTTATTTCAGGGTATCTCCCCCCGACATCGGGATATATTGAAGTGTGTGGTTTCGATGTAGATGGTGATCCTTTAGAGACGAAAAAAAGAATAGGGTATTTGCCCGAAAACAATCCACTACCTGAGGAGATGTACATTCGTGAATATCTGAAATTTGTGGGTGGACTTTATCATTTAGATCATGTCCTAGATAAAGTGAAAGAGGTCATGGAACTTGTGGGGCTTGTTCCTGAAGCTCACAAAAAAATAGGACAATTGTCTAAAGGATATCGTCAAAGAGTCGGTCTTGCAGCGTCCATTATTCATGAACCCGAGGTGTTAATTTTAGACGAACCTACTTCGGGGTTGGACCCGAATCAACTTGTCGAGATCAGATCTTTGATCCGAAGTATTGGTGAGAAACGGACCGTCATGTTGTCCACACATGTGATGCAGGAGGTGGAAGCGATGTGCGATCGCGTGGTTCTGATTCGAAAGGGTGAATTGGTGGCAGATGAAGCAACATCGACATTTACAAGTAGGGAGGGAGGTTTGGAAAAAGCATTTAAGGATATCACTTCTTGAGTTCGGATTCAAATACTGAACGAGGCGTAGTGTTCAGATCTACTGGATCTTGGTATGATGTTCAGGATGGCATGGGCGAAACTGTGTCATGCAGAATTAAAGGTAAATTTCGTCTCCAGGGAATTCGAACCACAAATCCAATTGCTGTCGGTGATTTCGTCCACTTTAAGAGAGAAGAAGATGGGACAGGAAGTATAGATACAATTGAAGAAAGACGGAATTTCATTGCGCGTAAATCAGTGAATCTATCTAAGGAAAGCCACGTCGTTGCTTCAAATCTAGATCGCGCCTTTCTCATTGTTACGATCGCAAAACCGAGAACCAGTTCTGGGTTTATTGACAGATTCTTAGTCACAGCTGAAGCAATAGGCATTCCGGCTACCATTGTATTTAATAAAATGGATCTTCTCGAAGGAGATGAGGAGGCATCTTTAAGGCAAGCGGAGCTTGAGAAGATTTACGCAGACGTTGGTTATAAAACACTCCGTGTATCCGCGGAAACTGGACTGGGAATTTCTGAGATGAAGTCAGCATTAAAAGACGGGATTTATCTTCTCTCCGGTCACAGTGGCGTAGGCAAAAGCACAATCATTAACAGACTCGTTCCCGGTTTGGAACTTAAAACGGCAGATGTGTCAGAATCTCATTCTAAGGGGAGACATACAACCACCTTTGCTGAAATGTTTTCAGTTCCTGGAGGCGGTTTTATCATTGACACACCTGGAATAAAAGGGTTTGGTCTCGTTGCGCTTCAAAAGGAAACGCTGAATCATCAGTTTCCTGAATTCTTTGAGTTATTAAGAGATTGCAAGTTCAACAATTGTGTACATACGGATGAACCAGGATGTGCTGTCAGGAAGGCTGTAGAAGAGGGTAGGGTTTCAGAGGAGAGATACGGAAATTATGTGGAGATGTATGCTGGATTTGATGAAGGTCCATACAGATAAATTGAGATTATACCCGTGAGGTATAAAGTCCATTCACGATTAAATTTTCAGAGTTGTACGACAGACGTTTGTGGGTTTTAAGCCCCAGTACATCCACCCCTATAGATCTTAAAATAGCATCTCCAGCAGCGCAATCCCATTCCATATATGGTCCCGTTCGCGCATGAATTTCAGCTTCTCCGAGCGCAATTCTACAGAATTTCAATGCGCCACCTACAGGACTTGCTACTATTTCAGATAAGTCGATACCTGGGGGTAACAATTCTTCTACATCGGCTTTTTCTAACCAAGATGTCACCAACCGATATGGCTTTTGGATGTCCTTGCTTTGAATCGGTGTTAAGTTTGAGCCATCTAACTGTGCAGATGAAACCCCTTTTCCCAAAGCGCCAATATATATTGTGTTTGCAAGTGGGTCAGCGACAACACCTATGATAGGTCCGGATTCATCACAGAACGCAATGTTGATTGCGAACCCAGTCCTGTTACTTACAAACGATTCAGTCCCGTCCAGTGGGTCAATTAAGAAATAATGTTTCCATTTTTTTCGCGCCTCGAATGGGGGTATTTCAGATTCTTCACTGATAATCGGAATGCCTAATGGTTTTAGAATGTCAGATATTATTTTTTCGGACGCATAATCGGCATTCGAGACCACAGAGCCGTCTTCTTTTGATGTGATATTTAATGTTTCATTGGACACGTTTAATGCATCAAGCAGAACGTGAGATCCCGCACTTGCAGCCTGAAGACAATCGGCAATGATTTGATCAAAAAGTTTCTTAGGAATCATGGCTGTAAGGTACCTATATTTGCCTTGATGCAGGGGTGCTGAAAAGCTGAGAATATACCCTTCGAACCTGACCGAGTAATATCGGAAAGGAAGATGTCAAGTGTTTAGCACGCCCGCGTCATGATTATTCATGTTTAATTGCATCTGCTATGCGCAAATTTTTTATTGTTGGATTGTTTCTGTCTCCGCTTGTTTTTCAATCTCAAATAGATTCAATCAATGTTTTGAAACCTGCCGCGGTTTCTGCTGTGACTTCTGACGACAGGTCTCCTTTTGCACACACGAACTTAGATTCGGAAGCATTAAACACAAGAGATTCTGGTCAGGATTTGCCGTTTTTATTGAGGCTTACACCTTCTGTCGTTATCACCTCAGATGCGGGAAATGGCATTGGATATACTGGAATGAGACTTAGGGGTTCTGACGCGAGCAGAATCAATGTCACAATTAATGGTGTCCCGCTCAATGATGCGGAATCTCAAAATGTTTATTGGGTTGATTTGCCAGATTTGGGAGCGAGTGTCTCGGGCTTACAAATCCAAAGAGGTGTAGGTACAAGTACTGTAGGACCGGGTGCCTTTGGGGGTTCAGTAGCGTTAAATACACTTGGAGATATTGTTCAGCCACATGTGAAAGCTGTTTTGGGGATGGGTAGTTTTAATTCATACCGACAGAGTGTGAGTTGGAATACCGGGATGCTAGGAAATGGCATGTCGTTTGATGGAAGAGCGTCACATATTTCTTCGGATGGATACATCGACAGGGCGTCAAGTGAATTAAGTTCTCTTTACACTTCACTTGTCAAAAGATGGACCAGTGGGAAAGTGTCACTCACGACAATGTTGGGTCACGAGAGAACATATCAAGCTTGGTATGGTGTTCCACAAATTGCCACAGAAGAAAATACTACAGATACAGATATTCAAGATTGGGCGTCTGGATCCTACGAATACGGATACGGCACTGACACTCAGAGGATTTCTGACTTAATCGAGAATCGCAGAACCCACAATTATTATAACTATGAAAATGAGGTGGACGATTACACCCAGAACCACTTTCAGTTGCATTTCGAACAAAACATAGGTATTGCAGATTTAGGCGTCGCCCTCTATACAACCTCGGGGTCAGGCTTCTATGAGCAGTTTAGAGCCGCAGACTCGTTTTCAAATTACGGACTTGTCGCGCCAATTTCCCCTGATTCAAGCGCGCCTGAGACGACAAATGTAATTAGGCAACGTTGGCTCGACAATCGTTTGTGGGGATCAATTGTCAACCTCACGATACCACTTGAAGATATGACAATCGTTGCTGGGGGCGCTTATTCTATGTACAAGGGAGATCATTTTGGTGAAATAGTCTGGATGGAACACGCAGCAGATATTTTGCCAGGAACGAACTATTACGACAACATTGGAAATAAAACGGATGTGAGTGGTTTTGTCAGGGTTAAGTGCGATTTGATGGATGATATCATACGGTTGCAGGCCGAAGCCCAAGTCCGATCTGTTTTGTATACTGCAAGTGGACTGGATAACGATCTTCGGGAAGTGTTTATCAATGACGACAAGTTGTTTTTCAATCCCAAGATCGGCGTTGACTATATTCTCTCACCGTCGAGCAGGGGGTATGCCTCAGTTGCGATTGCAAATAGAGAGCCCACGAGAAGCGACTATCTCGACAGTCCATTCTGGGGTGCGGCAAGTATTAGACATGAACGATTGATGGATTTTGAATTTGGGTACCGTTATGTGGCAAAAAAGTGGGCCACAGAAATCGGGTTTTATCACATGGATTATAAAGATCAATTGATCGCCACAGGCATGTTGAATGATGTGGGTAATTCTGTCAGGGTAAATGTGCCTTCTAGTTTCAGGCAGGGCATCGAGTTTCAGGCTGGCGTGGAACTTCAACCCAGATTCCGATGGGATGGAAATGTGACGGTTTCCAGAAATAAGATCAATGTGTTTTCAGAAATTCTCTACGATTACAATCCGGATTTTGACTATGTGAACCCTGTGAATCATGTCAATACAGACATTTCCTTTTCTCCGGGGTTCATCGCGGCGAGTGTATTTGGATATGATGTTTGGTCAAATGATGAAATCCAGATTGAATGTGAGTTGTCTACCAAATATGTAGGCAAACAATATCTTGACAATACGTCCAACGACAGCAGATCGTTGCCTGGATATGTCCTGAATAACGTTGTGCTAAGCTTCTCTCAGTCATTTAAAAGCGGAGGTGATTTAAAGCTTTCTGTATTCGCAAATAACATACTAGATAACATGTACAGTGCAAATGGATGGACATACAGTTATTTAAACGGTGGCATGAATGCGATGACAACAGAAAATTATGTCTATCCCCAAGCTGGACGACATGGGTTTGTGAATTTAACAATGACTTTCTAGAGAAATATTTTGTACTTTAATCGAATGAAACACATCGTGCTCATTTTGGTCATCATGTTATCATGTGTTGGCGTAAAGGCTCAATTCACGATGCCCTTTGAAGAGTTGGTCCATGAGGGGACTTGGTTACAGTGGCCACATAATTTCACCTATGGATTCGGTGCCTCTGACTTTGAACCTGCCTGGATAGACATGACTTCTGCATTAATCAGTGGGGAGAAAGTGCATATTGTGGCGTATGATGAAAGCCACAAGTCTCACATTGAGGATCTTTTGATCAGTGCTTCAGTGTCTCTCGCTCAAGTCAATATCATTGTTGCAGAAAATGATGATTTCTGGATCCGAGATAACGGACCTATTTTCGTCTATGATTCAGAATCTCAACTTACGGTTCTCGATTGGGGGTTTAACGGATGGGGAGGCAATGCTCCTTCTGCGCTCTGTGATGACATTCCCATTGCGGTAGCGGACTATTTGTCCATTCCTTTAATTGATTTAAATGAAATGGTCCTTGAGGGTGGCGCCTTTGAAGTAGATGGTCACGGGACGCTTATGGCGACGAGATCTTCTGTGACAGGAGCTGATCGGAATCCTGGTTGGACGGAGTCTCAGATTGAGGGTTATATGGAAGAGTATTTGGGAGTCACAAATTTTGTTTGGTTTGATGGGGTGTTCGGAGGTATCGAGGATATTACAGATCAACACATAGATGGTTTTGCAAAATTTCAAGGAAACAATACAATTGTAACGATGAGTCACATCGACCTCTCTTACTGGCAGGTGTCCGTTTCCGACATTGCGCTCTTATATAACTCAGCAAACTCAAGTGGCGAGCAATTTGAAATCGTCGTTTTACCTTTAACCCAGAATAACGTCACCACCACCTGGGGTGAAAACATTGGAGTGCGAGCCAGTTATGTGAACTATTATGTCGCAAACAACGTGGTTCTAGTGCCAAACTACAGTGACCCCAACGACGATGTTGCAAACGAAATAATCCAAGGCCTATATCCTGACAGAACTGTTGTGGGTATAGATTCTAGGAATATATTTTTCACTGGAGGCATGGTGCATTGCATCACACAGCAACAACCCATTGGAGAGACTGGAGTAGGATTGCATGAGCTAGAGGTCCTTCCCGAGGATCACGTGATTCGCATTTTTGATTTTTTAGGCAGAGCGGTTGAAAACCCAAAGCCAGGGGTTTTATACGTGTGGCTTTATGAAAGCGGTTTGGTTAAGAAGGGCTTAGCGAATTAAAGTTAAGCGACTTTTCTAACACTGTGCCCAAGACCACCAGGTCAGCTCCTGCATTCCAAGCCAATTCCATGCCTTCAAAATCAGTGATTCCACCCCCGACAATAAGTGGAACATCAACTGCCTTTCGCACGGCCTTGATCAGTTTTTCAGGAATAGGATTTCCTGCCCCACTTCCCGCATCTATATATACAGCTTTCATTCCTAACAATACGGCTGCTTGAACTGTAGCGACTGCAAGTTCAGGTTTTGATGACGGGATGGGGAGGGTTTGGCTGATATACGCGGCAGAGGTAAGTGGACCATCTCCCACGAGTAAATACGCTGTAGCAACCGTCTCGATATCCATGGCCATCAAACGGGGAGCTGCCTCTACGTGCCTGCCGATTAACAGATCAGCATTTCGACCACTCACTAAGCTAAGAAACAAAAGTGCATCGGCTTGGTCACTGATTTGGTCGGGTGATCCAGGAAAGATTACAACAGGTAAATCAGTGTGTTTTTTAACATCGGAGATAAGTTTACTTGCGTTGCCACGAGATAAGAAACTCCCGCCAATTAAAATGTCAGAACATTCAGAGGCGTTGATTTCTTCAATCCAATGTGCCAGTTTGATGTCTTTGGGCGCTTTGTCAGGATCTAATAGCACAGAGAACCGTTTGCGACCTTCAAGCTTATCCGCTTTTAATTTATCTAGCCAATGGTTTGCCATATCTTTTCTTTAATTAAATCTACAATATTTCGATGCCTCATCACGTGTCCACAAGGCACTTTAAAAAAATACACGCCGCCAATAGCACTGTCATTTGTGCGGAGCTGCTGAAGGGCTTCCTGAAGTGGCAGCGACCATGAGAAGGGGGTGATTTTATCTCTGCTTCCGAAGATGAAGTACCCGGTCTTTTCAGCGTTTATATTCTCATTTAACACCTTTGCCAGTTTGTTTTTTTCAGGCCAAAACGCTTTGTGTCCCATCCAGCCACGTGCGACCCTCTGTCTAATTTCAGGGTTGTCTGTATGGAATCTTCCGAAGTGATATTTGTGTTCAGAGATGACTTTGAGTGATCGCATCGCATCGAGTATCACTCTGTTTGTTTTTGGGTACTTGTCTACCAGCCCCCATGTATACCTGCCGATGTCTGTGTTTACGACGAATTTATAAAACCGCCCCATCTTGAGTCCGTCAGGTGCCAATGCAATGACTCTGGAAAATTTGTCAGGAAAATCTTGAAACAATGTGAGTGCAATTCTTGCGCCCATGGAGTAACCTAGAAGTTCAAAGCGGACATTGTCAGCTCCGGTGTAGGCTTCCAGCGCGTCGATTAACACTTGAGGAGATAGCGGTTCCTCAAGGGGCAATGGCGGAAGAGGTTTGCTGCTGCCGTGGTGTAAAAGACTTATTGAGAGCATGGATGTGCTCGAATCATACAACGGCATGAAATTCCCCATTTCTTTTGCTTCTCTGTCGAAACCGTGAAACGCGACCACTGTTTTTGAATCTGGGGTAGGGTTTGATGCTGGGATCTCCCATGCACCGAACTGCCATCCATGGTGTTCCCACTCCACATATTCCCCGTTATTCATTCTGCTAAGTTCGGGCTAATTAGGGTTACGATATAAACATTAACAAAGTGTGGAAAAGACATTGCTTTTTTCAGACTTGAATTGTTGTTTCCTCATGTAACTTTGCTATGGTTCAAGTCATTATTAACCTGCGATATCTCACATGATATGGTCGGATAAAAAAAAAATGCCGAAAGATTCTAGCATAAAGTCTGTACTCATTATAGGGAGTGGTCCCATTGTCATAGGTCAGGCTTGTGAGTTTGACTACAGTGGTTCTCAAGCAGCTCGTTCATTAAGAGAGGAAGGGATAGAAGTTACACTGATAAATTCAAATCCAGCGACCATCATGACCGACCCGGTTATGGCGGATAATATTTACCTCAAACCTCTAGAGCCAGAATCTATCGTTGAGATTTTAAAGATTCACGATATTGATGCGGTGCTTCCGACGATGGGAGGCCAAACGGCTTTGAACCTTGCCATTCAATGTGATGAACTTGGCATTTGGGAGGAATATGGCGTTCGCATTATTGGCGTAGATATTTCTGCAATCGAAATCACTGAGAACAGAGAGCAATTCAGATTGTTAATGGAGCGCATTGGAATTCCAATGGCACCTCAATCAACTGCAAAAAGCTTTTTGGAAGGAAAAGAAGTCGCACAAAAGTTCGGCTATCCCTTATGTATCCGGGCGAGCTTTACGCTTGGAGGAGCAGGAGCTGCAGTGGTACATACAAAAGAAGATTTTGAGGACAAGCTTACTTCTGGACTTCATATCTCACCGATTCACGAGGTGATGATCGATAAAGCATTGCTGGGATGGAAGGAGTTTGAACTTGAGCTTTTACGCGATTCAAACGACAATGTCACCATAGTGTGCTCTATTGAAAACATGGATCCGATGGGTATTCATACGGGTGACTCAATCACAGTTGCTCCGGCTTTGACGCTTTCTGATTCGACCTATCAACGTATGCGTGATATGGCAATTAAAATGATGCGAAGCATTGGTGAGTTCGCAGGTGGATGTAATGTACAGTTTGCTGTATCTCCTGATGAGAATGAGGATATCATTGCGATAGAGATTAACCCTCGTGTCTCAAGATCTTCGGCCCTTGCCTCTAAGGCCACGGGATATCCCATTGCGAAGCTTGCGTCTAAGCTCGCGATTGGATATCACTTAGATGAATTAAAGAATTCTGTCACTGGATCTACTTCGGCCATGTTTGAGCCTACGTTAGATTACGTTGTTGTTAAAATACCACGTTGGAATTTCGATAAATTTCCAGGCACCAATAAAGAGCTTGGACTTCAGATGAAGTCTGTCGGGGAAGTGATGGCCATAGGTCGTTCCTTCCAGGAGGCGCTTCAAAAAGCATGTCAGTCGTTAGAAATAAAAAGAAACGGTCTCGGTGCTGATGGACGTGAATTGAAAGACAGAGATTCTATTATGAACAGTCTGAATCGCCCGAGTTGGAGTCGCTTATTTCACATATATGACGCGTTTAAATTAGGAATTCCGTTTCATAAAATTCAGGAATCCACTAAGATTGATCCTTGGTTCTTAAGACAAATTGAAGCGCTCTTAATGCTTGAGAAGGATATCGAAAAGGAAACGATTGACACGATTTCTCGCGCACTCTTAATGGAGGCAAAGAGAAAGGGATATGCTGACCGCCAAATCGCGCACCTTCTCACTTGCCTAGAAAGTGAAGTTCATGAAAAGAGAAGGGTAGAGGGAATAAACAGGGTGTATAAATTGGTAGATACTTGTGCTGCTGAATTTCCAGCGGTGACCCCATATTATTACTCTACTTTTGAAGGTTCCGAGAATGAAAGTGTCGTGTCGGACAAGAAAAAAGTCATTGTTTTAGGAAGTGGGCCGAACAGAATCGGACAAGGTATTGAGTTTGATTATTGTTGTGTTCACGGCGTTCTTGCAGCGAAAGAATGCGGGTATGAAACAATCATGATCAATTGCAACCCAGAAACTGTTTCTACCGATTTTGATACTGCAGACAAACTCTACTTCGAGCCTGTTTTTTGGGAACATATCTACGACATCATTCTGCATGAGAATCCAGTGGGTGTGATCGTTCAACTTGGTGGCCAAACAGCACTTAAACTTGCTGAAAAACTAGATCGTTACAACATTCCTGTTCTTGGGACCTCTTACAAGGCACTTGATCTAGCTGAAGATAGAGGCAGTTTCTCTTCGCTCCTCAAAAAGGAAAAGATTCCTTATCCCAAATTCGGCGTTGTTGAAAATGCAGATCAGGCGGTTGATTTATGTCGAGAATTAGGGTTTCCATTGCTTGTACGACCGTCATATGTGCTTGGAGGCCAGAAAATGAAAATCGTGATTAACGAAGAAGATTTGGAACACCATGTGATTGATATCCTCAAGCATATGCCGGAGAATCAGATTTTATTAGATCACTTTATAGAGGGAGCTATGGAATGTGAAGCCGATGCCATTTGTGATGGCGATGAGGTACGCATCATAGGCATTATGCAGCACATTGAGCCTGCTGGAATTCACTCAGGTGACAGTTATGCTTTACTGCCTCCATTTAATTTGGGCGATTTGGTCAT
>JAPKBK010000030.1 GCA_028823435.1 Flavobacteriales bacterium | reverse complement strand
CAAAACGAATGTCTTTGTACTCTTTAATTGAAGTCCAACTATAATTGCTCATTTTTTAATTTATCTCTTTAGAACGTCTGTTACTTGTTTTGAAACGCCGCGATGTACTTCTTGTAAACATCAGAACTCATTTTCGGGTCTGTCACTATTTCTAGGACTGCGGGTCCCGTAAATCGTATAAATTCAGACAACTTCTTTTGTGTGCTTTCTGCATCGACTGCACAAAAGTACGTCAGCCCACAGAAGCGCGATGCAGCTTTAATGGTTGTTTTTGGTTTGGCTTCAAAATGTGACGCCAACAGTCCGACTTCATGTGGTCCTTCCAGCCACCTGAAAATCCCACCGCCGCCATTATTTACAACGATGACCTTGATGTTGTCAGGCAGTTCCTGAACAGAAGCAAGACCATTTATATCATAAAGAAAGGCAACGTCACCGGTGACTAAGAGGACATCCTCTTGTGTCGTTAAAGCATGTCCGACAGCTGTCGATGTGCATCCATCGATTCCGGCCACCCCTCTGTTTGCGTGAAGTTGAATGTCACCTTCCGCGCTATTTACGGTATCAAAAAGCATGGCATATCTGGCCGAAGTGCTGTTCGCGAAATGAATGAATCCCTTGTTGATTGCTTTGAAAACCTCTCGATACGCAGATAAATCACTCCATTTGACCGCTTCTAATGCTTGTTCATGAATTGTTTTGATGCGTGTCTTCTCTTTCACGAAAAACGCTGCGAACTCATCTGATTTTTTGACTTCGTGTTCATAAAATGAAAGCCATTCACATGGGTCAGCATTGACGCTTTCAACGAGGGATCCAAATGTGTCAAGCCCTGCGCCGTCGTCACCCACGTGAACATGAGGTACATGTAAGGCTGTGAGTTGTTTCCTGAGAGATTTACTCATGACAGGCTGGCCTACGGTGATGATTGCAGAGGGAGTGTTGCGATGTTCTGTGCTGTCTTTTATATCTAAAATGTTGCCTGAAGCGAGGAGGTCGCCAGAAGCAATGAGTGCGTCGCCCTTAATCCCTGAGAATTTCTCTGAAACGCCGGGCAGGTTTGTTTTAAGGCCTTGCTTCCAAAGTCCTCTTGGGCCAGCAATCAGTATTGCACGACGCCCGTTTTCTATCAGAGTTCGTGGGATTGTTAGCGCTGGTTTCGATGTCGGATTCGGCGCTTGTATTGCGATTTCTTGACACACGGCCTTCCCGTACAAAGGCTCTTCAAAGGGCACATTTAAGTGCGAAGGCCCGCCGCCTCGTGCACTCGACCAGGCGTCTTGTGCCATTTCAATGATTTCATTGTCGGAATGCTGGCTTTCGTCAATCGTGGCGCAATACAATGTGTGATGTGAGAAGAGTTGGGATTGAATGACGGTTTGGCCATGGCCTTTTCCGATCGCATCTACAGGTCTGTCTGCCGTAATGCTTATGAGAGGGACACGTTGATGAAATGCCTCGGCAATGGCTGGGCCATGATTCACAGCTGCAGTGCCTGAGGTGCAGACCACAGCTGCAGGTGTGCCGTTTTTGAGCGCGATGCCTAGGGCGACATGTGCTGCTGACCTTTCATCGATGACGACGTGTGTTTTGATGAGCGGATGGTTCACCAATGAAATGATGAATGGCGCATTCCGAGACCCCGGACTTATGACAGCATCCCTCAGTCCCAATTGCGCCAATGTCGACACAAGGACTGACGCCCCTCGGTGGTCGGAAGTCGTCTTTTGTAAATGGGATTCGGGTTTCGCAATCTGCGGCATATCACGAAGGTAGTGAGTGATGATTAAGGAGCCTCTACTTTAAGCAAGAGTCGCCTTGATCGCGTCTATTTTCGCTTCGGTTTCCATCCATTCTGCCTCAGGTTCTGACCCTTCTACAATTCCACCACCCGCAAAAAGCCTTACACCACCGATCATCCATTGTGCAGCGCGAAGATTGACGTAATACGCGCTGCCTGATGCTGTTTCCACACCCAGATATCCAGCGTAGAAAGCGCGATCTATCCGTTCGTTTGCCTTGATGAAATCACACGCTTCCAAAAGTGGCCTGCCGCCGACTGCTGGAGTAGGGTGAAGCGCTGTAGCAATCTCCGAGATGTCCCCCTTGATTGCGCAGCTGAACCTTGTTTCGAGATGCAGTAGATTTCCATAGCGTCTGTCGTGACGCGGCTCGATGTGCATGTCTGTCGCGCCGTGATTCTCTAGGACGGATTTGATGTATTCTGTCACTTGAGATTGTTCGTTGCGTTCTTTGTCTGTCCACTCTTCAAACGCTTTTCCGTTTGTGACGCGTGTTCCAGCCAATGATACCGTTTCTATTCGGTTGTCACTGGCAGATATTAATAACTCAGGTGAAGCGCCACACCAAACCCCACATCCTGGATGATCGATCAAATAGACAAATGAATCGGGATGTTTTTCACATTTCAACTTAAATGTTGCCTCAGGCGTACATTCAGAAGCGATAGACTTGACGCGAGCGACCACAACTTTATCTAGATTTCCAGCTGCAATTTCAGAAATAGCGAAAGAAACAGCAGCGAGATGTTCGGTTTTGTCTGTGGAAGAATGGTCGATGGAAGTGCGCACCACAATGTCACCAGGCAAAGGCGCAGAAGAAGCCAACACGTGGCCTCTAATCTCTACGATGGGGTAATGCTTGGATTCTTCAAAAGGAGTGAAGCGGAAGCATGATGTGCCGCTTACAGAAGGTTCTATTGTATAAATCTCGGGGCTCCCTGGCGGACTCCACCATACACGCGATTGACTCATGCCTTTATAATCATCACTGTTAACCTCGAGGTGCATATTAACTCACCCGCCTCATTTTTTATGTCGATTGACCACACATGAAGTTTCCCACCGCGATGAACGATGTTTGCTTCGCCATAGACCCATCCTTTCCGTATGCTTTTAAGATGGTTTGCATTGACCTCAATTCCTACAGCGGCCTTGCCGTCGTCTTTTACGAGGAAATGAGACCCTACAGAGCCCAGTGTTTCAGCGAGAACGACACTCGCACCTCCATGCAGCATGCCATAGGGCTGATGCGTTCTTGAGTCGACGGGCATTTTCCCCTTGACGCAATCCTCCTTAATTTCAGTGATTTCAATGCCGAGTACTTCGCCGATTGTGCCTTTTCCGAATTCTTTTCCGATGTCGTTGAGATTTGTCATCTATTCACTTTGTAAATTTGCGGTGTTTCGTTCTACAAATCTAATTAGCAAATGCCTATTAATTCAAAACGAATTCTTGTTGTAGAGGACGATCCATCTTTACAGAAAATGTTGGGAATGAATCTCAAGGCTGAAGGTTACCATGTTGTGTGCGTAGGCGATGGTGTGGATGCTCTAGAAGTTGTTAGAAACCAAAGGGTTGATGCTGTCGTCTTAGATGTGATGCTCCCTGTTTTGGATGGATTTCAAGTGTGCACTTCGATGCGTCTTGAAGGGCATAAAATGCCAATTCTTTTTTTAACAGCAAAAAATTCAGGGCCTGAACGTTTGGAAGGATTAAAGTTAGGAGCAGATGATTATCTGGGGAAACCGTTTAATGTAGAGGAGCTACTCCTTCGTTTGGCGAGATTAATTGAGCAATCTCGAAGAAGTATTGAAAAAGGTGCAGCTGGATCTGTGGGGATGGCTTTAGATGTTGAAGTATATAAAATTGGGGCTGGAGAAGTCCGTTTTGATAAATTTCAGATTAAAAATCACGCTGGTTTGATTAAACAAATCTCAAAGCGAGAGTCGATGCTTCTTAAGTTGCTTACTTCAAGAGTGGGGGATGTGGTGAGTCGAGAAGAGATCCTGGAATCAGTTTGGGGCTACGCAGTCTACCCAAGCACGCGAACCATCGACAATTATTTGCTTGGTTTTAGAAAATACTTTGAACCAAACCCGAAAAAACCAATATATTTTCACTCTGTAAGGGGCGTAGGGTATAGGTTTGAGGAGATTTGTTAAATCCCTCATTTTTTTTTAATTTAATTAGGCAACCCCATTGAAATTGGTACGTCTTTAGAGCAACATGGTCAATGACTATGTTGGTTTCAATTTTCTTGCAGGTATAGAAAAGGTCCCCTTGCGGTGACCTTTTCTTGTTTTATAGCACTTTTGAGAAAGCTAGAGGGTGACATAGATGACCGCCTTCGTTTCAAAATATTCTTCAGTAAACCATTGAGAGATTTGTAATTCCTCAGTAGGGTGCTTTACTTCTTCAAGTTCTTCTTTCAAATCTCCTCCTTTGAGGCATAAAATCCCATTTGGCCATGCATTGATTGCTCTTTTGTCTATTTTCCCTTCGACCCATGGGATAAATTTATCAAGCCTGCTTACCGCTCGGCTGACAATAAAATCAAATTTGCCTTCAATATCCCCCGCACGTGCATGGATGGGGTCGACATTTTTCAGGTCCAGTGCTTTGACCAACTCACGCACCACTTTAATTTTCTTCCCAGTGCTGTCGCACAGAACGAAATTGACATCTGGCATAAGGATGGCAAGGGGCAATCCCGGAAGTCCACCACCTGTTCCTACATCAAGAATACGTGACCCAGATGCGAATTTCATGGCCTTGTAAATTGCGAGACTGTGGAGCACATGGCGTTCTAAAAATCCATCCATGTCTTTCCTGGAGACCAGATTGATTTTTTCGTTCCAACTTTTGAAATGGGTCACGAGTTGTTCGAACTGTGTTCTTTGAGTCGCGCTGAGTTCGGGAAAGTATTTTGTTACTGCAGAAATCATTATTCAAATCTATTTTTAGATTCTCGTGAATTAAAGGTGCTCTTTTGAGCCCTCCATCACAGAGGCGAGGATGTCACGGGCTCGGTACAGTTGCGCCTTGACTGTGCCCAGAGGCAAGTCCAGTTCTTTGGCGATCTCGTCATAGCTCAACTCCTCAAAATACCGAAGTTCTACCAGTCTGCGGTAACGTGGTTTAAGCTTTGAAACGACCAGTCTCATTCTCTCTACACGCTGCTTTTTCTCCAGCGTCTCAAAAGGATCTGGAGAATTATCCTCCACTGCTATTTGCATTTGATCTCCGTCAGATGTTGTAAATCCTTTGTCTAGAGATAGGGCTTTGATGCGCTTTTTTCGAATAAAATCGATGCTGTGATTGGACGCGATTTTAAAAAGCCATGTAGAGAATGCAAAGGCTGGTGTGTATTGCTTCAGTCTTTGAAAAGCTTTCCCAAATGTTTCTATGGTTAAGTCATCGGCGTCGTCATCGTTGAACACCATTTTCCGGCACAGGTGAAATATTGCATCTCGGTACCTCTCCATGAGCTCAGCATAAGCCTGCTGGTCACTTTCTTTCGTAGCTCTTAGCACGAGTGCGTAGTCATACTGCGCTTTCTCTGAGAGGTTTGGGTTTACTTCCATCTTTTTGGTTTGGCAATCAACACCTGCAATGCCAACACTTGTCGAATCAAGCCCATCAACGGTTCTGATATGAGCCAGAACGCTTCGTGACCTGGTCGTCCTATGCGGCGCAGGAATGCACTAAAGATAAGGCCTCGAACCAATGCGTTTGTGAGCAAGATGCATGTCGCTATCCAAAACCCACTGTGAATAACGTCCGTTTTTAGAACCGCTGAAAAGAAGATCAATGCACATCCAGAATACAACATTAAATCGGCAAGTACGGGCACGGATAAGACGCTCATTATTAACGGCTTGTATCTCGTTCCGGTTGTGAGATGTCTTCTCATTTGCCTCATCCATCCGCTCCATGTGTGGGGCCAAACAGCATGGCTTTGACCTTCCCGCCTTGCTTCAGTCCCAATTCTCATCCCTGCTGCATAGACATCTTGCACGAACAGATCATCATCTCCTGACGCGAGGTCCAGGTGTCCTTGAAAGCCTCCAACGTGTTCCCAGCACGATTTGGTGAACGCAATGTTTCTTCCGACGCCCATGTATGGGTAACCCGACTCCGCCATGCCGATGTAGTTTTGGGCAATTCTAGTCGATTCGAACATTTGCAGGCGCCCCAGCAATCCCGATCCGCGCAATGGTAAGCTTATCCCAATCTTTAGATCGTATTTCGTGTCGACGTCATTGACCATTGTCGAGGCCCAGTCCTTGCTCTCCGGGATACAGTCAGCATCTGTACAGAGTAAAATAGGAAAGCGTGCAGCTTTGATTGCTATTTCTAAAGGCGCTTTCTTTCCCATTCCACCAGTTGCTAGTCCGATGACATTGACCATCACATACTTTTCTTGCCATTTTTGAAGCAGATTCATCGTCGCATCCGTACTTCCGTCGTCAATTAAAAGAATTTCAGGTGGAGGAGGGGTTTGGTCTAAAAGGGCTTGTACCAAACCATCCACACGGTGCGCTTCATTATGTAAGCAGACAACAATGGTGTAATCACGATGCGTATGAGAAGCAGGAGAAAGGGGCTTGCGCCAGGCACCCATATGCCAGGCCCAAACCCCTCTCGATATCAAACCTACGAGTGCGAAAGCCGTTGCAATCTCGAACATTCGCACTGTGTTGTTTTAGTGAGTAATTGTAATTCTACGTGTCATGATCTCATCGTCTTTCCCCATCCATGTGACGATGTAAAGGCCTTCTTTCCATGCACTCACGTCTATTGTTGTATCTGGCTCTCTGTCATAAGTAACGTCTAAAATTACGCGCCCTGTAATGTCAGAAATAAAGACACGTCCCTCTAATTTCGGGAATGCGATGTTCATTATTTCGTTTGCAGGATTGGGGTAAATAAGACCACTTGACGCGTTGTCAATGAAATCTACAGAGGCCTCGTCCGTACAGAACTGATCTGTTTCAGAGTCTCCAAATTCTCCATTGCCAAATGAAACGACATCTCCTTGGCCATCATAGATAGACCAGTTTCCTTCTCCGAATTCACAGCAAAGACCATCTCCATAAGAGTCATCGATGGTGAAAATATAGCACCCTTCCTCTAAGCATAGGTCTACAGTCACGAGTTCGCCGTCAGCATCATCGTTATATGGCCCCCCAGCATAGATGACGGTTCCCAATCGCTTGATTTCCCAAGAAATCTCAGAGCCGTAATCGTCAAGCAATATGGCCAATTGAAAATCAAATGTGTCGCCAGAAAAAGTAGTGAAGCTTACCTCTGTTGCGTTGTTCAAATTGTTTTCATCTGAAGCGCCATTTGGGTTTGAGACGGTTGCTGTAATCGTATTTTCTCCTCCGATAGCATTAAAAGCAGGTATAGATACTTGAGCAGATTCATATTGCGCGAGGTTGCCACTCCAGTTGACTTGCTGTGCGCTTGTGCCATTTACATTGTATGTGATGACGGCTGAATTTAAGATCTCTGTTCCTGTGTTGGTGATGACGACACTCAATTGCACAGTGGTTTCGCCGCATAGAAGATCCTCTGGCGCCCCTTCGATGGTGACACCTGCGTCATTTGCATAAGAGACTGCGCCGTCGGGAAAACCATCCCAAACCGTGACGCCAGTTCCCGTAGGGTCCAGGTATTCAGACGCCCCCAGATCCCAGCTTTCATTGAATCTGCCGTAATAATCGAGCTGACCATTGTTCACATTTCCAGAACATGCTGCCGCTCCGCCATACAATTGGCCGATGATGCGGTGGTTTTCATCGAAAAGAGGAGAGCCTGATGATCCAGGTTCAGTCACTCCAAGTTCCCATTGATCAATCATCCAAATAGCTGCGCCACCTTGGTTTGCAAAGTATGGGCTGTCTTCTTCGAAGCAGATCTTTTTCACATCTCCTGAAGGATGATGGATTCCAACGGCCGATGTCGGCGTGTTACCTGTGGCATCCCACCCTGCGTATTGTACGTTAAACGCCGCAGGGGGTGTTGCACTTAATTCTAAGAGTGCAAAGTCAGATCCGCCATTTTGAACCAGCGTTGATGCGCCACTTACACTTTGGTTTGAAGGGCCTGTATTGCCATTGCAGGTCGCACTTTCGTGGTTAAAATAAAACAACCAGTTTGATGGATTCCCAAGGCAGTGATTTGCAGTTAAGAAATACGGGGTGCCGTCGTTAGAGGTATTGTTAATAAGCGCGCCGGTACATGCGCCGTATCCACCCTGGACGATAATGGCAACCGACCGTGATTCAGTGGCCCAAGTTGCACCTTCTGGGCAGTTGACGTTGATGTTGCATGCTCCGGAATTCCCGAACGGCCCTCTTTCCGCATGTGATAATTCTGCCGCATGATGAAGTAAGCTGCGATATCCGTGAACAATTTGGTCTATCTCTAACGGCGCTGAAAACCCCCAGTCTGAAGGCTGATGCAACTCGACAATCACTTCTGATCCAGAGAGCAAGCCTGTCGCTAAACCTCCCCATTCTTTCAGGCTACGGTGGTCGAATTTCCCTAAGAATTCACGTGAGTCTTTCGCCCAAATGAACATATGGCTTCCCTTCTCCAATCCAAATTCTGAGAAACGTAACGAAACAGATGTCGCACCGGGACACTTTACAGAAAGTCGCCAGACATTTTCCGCGCCTTCGACTGTCCAGACTCCTTCATTTAAAGGTGACAATGCAACGTCGTGCTCTACACCAAACCTCCAAGGAACTTCCTTGATTTGATCGGTCACGGCATCAGCTTGAGCAAGTGTTTCCCGATCGATGGGGGGTGTCACGACGCTGGATTCAGAGAGTGCTTCTAGGTTGATAAGGAATGAAGGTGTCCCGCCGTGATTGATTTGGGCGAGTGAAGAAATAGAAATGGTAATACTTAACAGTATCGCACTTGCGGTGTAAATTTTATTCATTTTTCAAAAAAAAACAAGTTCAGTAACTATATATAATTTGTTGGGGCCAATTTTCTAACAGCAGTACAGTCGTTCCACTCGGTGTTCCTCTGAAATCACCAATGTAAAATTTTAATTCATCTAGAATTAGTGCTCGACAGGGGTCTTTGTCTGAAAGATGTGTGATCTGAATAGATTGCTTTGGGGGCAAGCTTTTCATCAAAAACCCATTTTTTGCGATCTCAAATGTGTGATTTCCGCATCCACCCGAGTATTGAACTTTTGTAATTAATGTATCTCCTTTAAGAACGACATCTTTAATTATGAATGGGGTAGGTGTGAATGGGGTCGTTTCTTGTGCCACAGTTTCGTTCACCTTATCTGCCTCCAGGCTCATTAATGATTCAGGATTACAACTCGACAAGGATGTGAAGCAAACAAGAAAATAGAAATAAATAAATTTCCCCATTTTGCAATTTACTCAGCGAACCATTAAAATCACCCCTGAACTTCCAAAAGATTCATAATTGCAAAGTATTCGTCTCGGAGTCGGGCAGCTTCCATAAAATCCATGTCTTTTGCGGCCTTGTCCATCGATCGTTTTCTTCTGTCTGCCATCGTGGTAAGCTGCTCTTTGGACATGGATAGCAATACCGGGTCATTGCTTGGGGCGACCATTCTTGGGTCAGGTTCGGCTGCGACATGAACGATTCGGTTTTTCAGTAAATCATTCTTAGGTCCTGTGGACCTTTTTATTTGTTCAGGGAGGATGTTGTTATCCTTGTTAAATTGTGCCTGCTTCTCCCTCCGACGTGCTGTTTCATCAATCGTGATCCGCATGCTTTTCGTAATCTTGTCAGCATACATAATGACTCTGCCATTGATGTTTCTGGCCGCTCTTCCGGCTGTCTGGGTAAGGGACCGCACGCTTCTTAAAAAGCCTTCTTTGTCAGCATCCATAATCGCGACTAAAGCAACTTCAGGTAAATCCAGACCTTCTCGCAGTAGGTTAACGCCCACGAGAACATCGAACACTCCGTCTCTTAGGTCCTGTAGGATACTTACGCGATCTAACGTCTTCACTTCTGAATGGATATATCGTGTTGCGATATTAATGCGCTCTAAATATTTGGTGAGTTCTTCGGACATTCTCTTCGTGAGCGTTGTCACGAGAACTCTGTCACCGGAAGCAATGACCTTCCTGATTTCCTCCACCAAATCGTCCACTTGATTTATGCATGGCCGGACTTCAATCGGCGGGTCCAAGAGGCCTGTTGGCCGAATGACCTGCTCCACAATGACACCTTCACTTCTTTGTAATTCAAGGTCTGCGGGTGTTGCACTTACATAGATGGCCTGGTTCAGCATGCCTGTAAATTCTTCTGATGTCAGGGGTCTGTTGTCTAAAGCGGAGGGCAATCGAAAACCGTGCTCCACCAGGTTTGTTTTTCGAGATCTATCTCCTCCGAACATGGCGCCTACTTGTGGCAGCGTGACGTGACTCTCATCTACAACAAGTAGAAAGTCATCATCGAAATAATCAAGAAGGCAGAAGGGTCTCTCGCCTGGTTTTCTCTTGTCAAAATATCTCGAATAATTTTCTATTCCGGAACAGTATCCCAGTTCCTTAATCATTTCCAAATCATGGAGCGTTCTTTCCTCAATGCGTTTGGATTCAACAACCCTCATGTTTTCAGTGAAATAATTCTTCTGTTTTTCCAAATCCTGTTGAATGGCCCAAACCGATTCATCAGTATTGTCTTGACTGCTCACAAATAGATTGGCCGGATAGATAAGGTATTTGTCAAACGCATGAAGTCGTTGTCCCGTCTCAGGTTCTATTGTATGCAGAGATTCAATTTCATCTCCCCAAAATGAGATTCGCAAAGCGTAATCAGCATACGCAAGAAAAACATCGACGGTATCTCCCTGCACCCTGAATGTTCCTCTCGTAAGTTCTAGCTGGGTTCTGCTATACAGACTCGATACAAGCTTGTGCAGCAACTCATTTCGCGTAATTTTCATCCCTTTGTCGAGGGAGATCACACTCTTGTGAAATTCAGTGGGATTTCCAATGCCGTAAATACAACTAATACTTGCCACTACGATGACGTCTCGTCTTCCGCTCAACAATGCAGATGTTGCACTCAGCCTGAGTTTCTCAATCTCCTCATTAATCTGTAGATCCTTTTCAATGTATGTATTCGACGCAGGTAAGAATGCTTCGGGCTGATAGTAGTCATAATAACTGACGAAATACTCTACAAGGTTGTTTGGAAAAAAGGCTTTAAACTCACTGAATAACTGAGCGGCTAAGGTTTTATTGTGAGACAGAACCAGCGTAGGCCTTTTTGTCTGAGCAATCATGTTCGCAATTGTGAATGTCTTGCCCGAGCCAGTAACACCAAGCAATACTTGGTGTTCAGCTCCATCCTCAACCCCCATAACTAATTGCTTAATAGCTTCAGGTTGGTCTCCTCTGGGAGTGTAATCGCTTATGAGTTCAAATTCAGGCATTCAGATCGTCAGGATGTCAAAGGTAATATCTATGGGTTTGCTATTTTGTCAAAGAATGAGGCATAAAAAAGGCCCACTATTGCGTGAGCCTTTCAGTTGACATATCGTCAAATATTTTTTTTCGCTTAATCAGCGACAACATCGAACTTCACGGTTGCAAAAATGTCTTTGTAGACTTTTACTTTCGCTTCGTATGATCCGAGTTCTTTAATCGCATCGTCAGATAATGTAATCTGCTTTCGCTCTACATCATGGCCTGCCGCTTGAATTGCTTCTGCAAGTTGAATGCTGTTTACAGATCCGAAAATCTTTCCAGTTTCTCCTGCTTTTGCTCCAATCTTAACGGTAAGTTTGTTAAGCTTGTCTACAAGGACTTGAGCGACTTCCATCGCCTTCACAGCTTTGTGAGATTGTTGACGTATTACTTCGCCCACAACTTTACGTGCTGACTCTGTTGCAACAATTGCTAATCCTCGTGGAATTAAGTAGTTGCGTGCAAATCCAGTTTTAACAGAAACGATGTCGTTTTTGTTTCCTACGTTTTTGCAGTCTTCTCTAAGTATAATATCCATAGCTATTATTCTTAATTAAGGTTGTCAG
>JAPKBK010000233.1 GCA_028823435.1 Flavobacteriales bacterium | reverse complement strand
TTAGACAGCTGTCTGGTATGCGTGGTCTTATGGCGAAACCGCAGAAATCTTCTACCACAGGTGGTCAAGATATTATTGAGAATCCAATTCTCTCTAACTTTAAGGAAGGGCTTTCTATCCTTGAGTACTTTATTTCGACGCACGGTGCGCGTAAAGGTCTCGCGGATACAGCTTTGAAAACGGCGGATGCTGGTTACTTGACACGTCGTCTTGTAGATGTCGCTCAAGATGTCATTGTTACTCAAGATGATTGCGGAACGTTACGTGGCGTCATGGTGAGTCCACTTCGTAAAAACGATGAAATTGTTGAGGGTATATCTGACAGAATAGATGGACGTGTTCCTGCGATTGATGTTTACCATCCTGAAACAGGAGAAGTACTTGCAAAGGAAGGTGATGAAATCACCGCGAAAATTGCGCGTACGATTGAAGCTGCTGGTGTTGATGAAGTTGAAGTACGTTCTGTACTTACCTGTGAGTCTTCTAGAGGTATTTGTGCCAAATGTTACGGTCGAAATCTCGCTGATGCAAGAATGGTTCAGAAAGGCGTCGCAGTGGGTGTTATTGCAGCTCAGTCTATCGGTGAGCCAGGTACACAGCTTACACTTCGTACTTTCCACGTAGGTGGTACAGCGTCAAAAATCTCTGATGAGAATGAGTTGCGTACGAAGTTTGATGGTGTCGCAGAGATTGAAGATTTGCGTACTGTAGATCGTAAAAATGACAACGGAGAAAAGGAAACTGTGATTGTTTCTCGTTCAAGTGAATTTAAAGTTGTTGACCCGAAAACGGGCGTGGCTTTTTCTACAACTATTTTACCATATGGATCTTTGCTCTTTGTAAAGTCTGGAGATAAAATAAAGAAGAACGACTCTGTCTGTAAGTGGGACCCATACAACAGTGCCATTGTCTGTGAAGCTTTGGGTACTGTTAAGTTTGAGAACATCGAAGAAGGTCTCACCTACCGTGAGGAACTTGACGAGCAAACTGGCTTCCGTGAGGTTGTTATTACTGAAACAAAGGACAAAAAGAAGAACCCTGCAATTTTAATTGTAGATAAGAAAGGCGAAGCTTTACGTACTTATTCTTTGCCTGTGGGTGCCCACATTATGGTGAAGAATGGCAGTAGTTCAACACTTGGACAGATTCTGTGTAAGATTCCTCGTGTTGCTGGTAAGTCTGGTGACATTACTGGAGGTCTTCCTAGAGTAACTGAGCTATTTGAAGCACGTAACCCATCGAACCCTGCTGTTGTTTCGGAGGTTGATGGAATTGTTACTTATGGAAAGATTAAGAGAGGTAATCGCGAGGTAATTGTTGAGTCTCGTGTTGGAGATAAGTACAAGTACATGGTCCCTCTTTCTAAACACATCTTAGTTCAAGACAATGATTTTGTAAGAGCTGGTATGCCTCTTTCTGACGGTGCGATTACACCGAAGGATATCCTTAACATCAAAGGCCCTACTGCTGTTCAAGAATACATTGTGAACGAGATTCAAGATGTTTACCGTCTTCAAGGTGTGAAGATTAATGACAAACACTTTGAGGTTATTGTTCGTCAAATGATGAAGAAGGTTGTCATTGAAGATTCTGGTGACACAAAGTTCTTAGAAAAGCAGAACGCTGAAAAAGCTGATTTCTTGGTTGAGAACAACAGAATATTTGGTATGGTTGTGATCTCTAATTCAGGTGAAAGTGAAGAGCTTTCTGAAGGCCAAATGATCACGGCGCGTCGTCTTCGTGATGAGAACGGATCTTTAAAGCGTAGAGACCTTGCACTTGTTGAAGCGAGAGATGCTATTCCAGCAACTTCTCGTCCACTTTTACAAGGAATTACACGTGCGTCATTGCAGACCAAATCATTTATATCTGCGGCTTCTTTCCAGGAGACAACGAAAGTCTTGAACGAAGCTGCTGTAAGCGGAAAGCAAGACCACTTATTAGGTCTTAAGGAGAATGTAATTGTAGGACACCTTATTCCTGCTGGAACTGGTTCTAGAGATTTCCAAGATTTAATTGTTGGATCTCAAGATGAATTTGATTCAGCTTTGAAAGGGACTGAAACTGATGATGTTGTTGAAGAACCTACGAAAGCGATTGCTGAAGCGTAGATTATTCCATGATATACGAATAAAAAAGGCCTCCCAAATGGGAGGCCTTTTTTGTGTCTTATAACTGATTTACGTATCTGATTTACGAGGTACGGATTAATCGCTGTTTCCTTGTTCGATTGCTTTTGCAGCAGCTTCTGCGGGATCCTCAGAATGACTTGTATTTGGTTTTACACCACAATACCCGAAAAGGCATTTTTCTTTAATGATTTGGTCTACAAATGTGGGCACCATACGCTCCCAATTTTTGTCACCATTCTTGATCATCTTGAAAGCTTCAGTAGAGAAGATGGACAGTACCTCTTCATCATAATCTTCAATATCTATGATTTTCTTATTGGAAGTGAGATAGTTGTAAAGTGGCTTTAAGCGTGGGTGAATAGGCGTGGTGTTGGAATTCCAAAGGTTCCCTGTCTTCGCATCTTTCCATGGATATAGAAGGATTTTTAAGTCGCGTGAAAAGAGGATGCCAAATGCTTCTAAAATGCCGCCGTTCAGATTCCGATAGTATTTTTCGTCAAAAATTTCAACGAGTGTCGACGCCCCCATAATGACGCCCATGCGTTTTTTCGAGTGACGAGAAAAGAATTCAACAAGCTTGTAGTATTTCTTGTAATTTGAAATAAGGACAGTCTGTCCTATTGAACATAGGATGTCTGCTCTATCTAAGAAATCTTGTTCGTCAATATCTCCTTGTGCTTTCAGGTTGTTAAGTGTTATTTCGAACAATACCTGTATGTTGTCAGGATCAACCTTAGGTTCCTCTTTGA
>JAPKBK010000029.1 GCA_028823435.1 Flavobacteriales bacterium | reverse complement strand
CCGAGTTCAACGTCTGATGCGATCTATATACTTAATGAGCAACAATCAGGTTTGAATGTGTTTTCAGTGATTACTGATTCCTTGAATTTGTGGGATTGGGAAACGGGGATATACGTTCTAGGTGACAATGCTTCTTCTGAGTATCCATATTTTGGAAGCAATTTCTGGCAGCCATGGTCAAAGAAATCAAGGTTAAAATATTTTGATGCGAATGGTGAACTTAAGTCAGAAGAGACGATTGATTTGGAGATACATGGAGGTTGGTCAAGAGCGGAGCCTCAAAAATCTTTTAGATTAGATTTCAAAAATCAATATTCAGGGTTGTTTGAACATCCTATCATGAACAATAAATCCAATATTTCGAGTTTTAATAATTTAAATCTCAGGAATGGAGGGCAGCATGTTTGGAGTGATAAATTACAAGATGCCATCATTTCAAATATTGCCAGAGGGACGCATATTTCATATTCCTCCTGGGAGCCAGCTATTTTGTATTTGAATGGTGATTTTTGGGGGATTTATGGCGTTCGAGAAAAGATTGACGCGCATTATGTAGAAAATAATTTTGCAGTCCCTTCTGAATCAGTCGATTTAATGAACACATTTGAAGTGCTTGATGGAGAAGGCTTAAGTTTCAATTCCGATGCGGTACACATCCTCAATTTGGATCCTGAAAGTGACGGATTTATCAACGCCTTCGGTTCTGTTTTTGACTTAGACTCATATATAGATTATTTCGTATTCGAAACATTCACCCAGAACTCAGATTGGATTGGCATTTTTTGGAACGCGAATAACATGAAGCTTTTCCGGAGTGATCAACTGGACGGAAAATGGAGGTATGCCATGTATGATATGGATGCTGCGTATGGATACTTTGGCGCAGGGATTTCGGACAATTATATTGAGTATGCAAGGAACCCCGGCTTCGTAAATAATCACAGTATGATTTTCGATCACGTTTTAGAAAACGATGAATTCAAATGTTTGTTTGTGAATAGATATGCGGACTTGCTTAACACACATTTCAGGCAGGACTACTTCAATAATGTCGTGGACTCTATGTATTCTTTGTTATCGGCGACCATGCCATTAAATATTCAAAGATGGGGTCAGGTAGGATCTTATAATGATTGGCTTGCTTCTGTTCAGGCGATTAAGTATTACAATTATAACAGATTGAATCCTGCTAGAAATAACGTTGTTAATTCGTTTGGTTTGCCTGGCACAGTGGATTTGTTTCTAGACGTATTCCCAAACGGTGCAGGTCAAGTCAAGATATCTACGGTCGTTCCTGAGACATTTCCATGGACTGGCGCGTATTTCAAGGGATGTCCTGTTCAAATAGAAGCGTTGCCAAATGAAGGTTTCGGGTTTGTAGAGTGGCAAAACAACATGCACATGAATGAAGGCGCTATGGGTGCTTACTCTCAAACAGTCAATTTAGAATTAATGGATGATGATGCGTTTATAGCGATCTTTCAACCCTGTTTAAGCACCATTTCTGTGTCTATTCAAAACAATGATAACCTCTTTATCCCAGTCTTAAATGACGCATATATCGTATCAAGTTATTCGTGGTTTTTAGATGGTGTGGCCATTGGGAATGGTCCTTTTTATACGCCCCTGTCATCTGGTGAATATTACCTATTAATTGAAATTAATGGTTGCCAATACCAATCAGATATTATAAATTATGATATAAATGGCATTGACAATCTAAATGGCATTCAAATCACAATCAGCCCTAACCCAGCGTCAGAATATATCGTGGTCAAGAAGCATTCAGATGTGGGTATGTCGCTATCGATTACTGATATACATGGACGTGCCACAGATATTTTAAATCAGCCGCTAACCGAAATTGACAACAGATTCGACATCAGCAACTTGAGTCGTGGAATGTATGAGATCATTCTTGAATCTGATCGTGGACAACTCAGTTCCCAGAGATTCATTAAAGAGTAAAGTCGTTATTGAAAAACCCTCACGTAATCAATGGCCATATATACCGGAAACAATGTTGACTCATCCGGATATCCAGGCCAATTGCCCCCAACAGCTACATTTAAAATAAAGAAGAAGTCTTCGTTAAATGGATATGCTTGACCATTCATCTGTGAAGAATTGATGGTGAAAAATTCAACATCATCGAGTAGCCATCTGATTTGGTTTTCTTGCCAATCTATTGAGAATACATGATACTCATCTGCAAATGTCTCTGGAAAAGGCAGTGATGTACCATTGCCATTATATTGATGAACGGAGTTGTTTGCACCCCAATGTGAGGTGCCATGAACCCTTCTCGGATTTGTCCCTACAAGCTCCGCGATGTCAATTTCGCCACACGCAGGCCATCCTACGCTTTCAAAGTTAGCACCTAACATCCAAATCGCAGGCCATAAGCCTTGACCTATAGGCAGTATCGCACGCACGTCTATACGACCATAGGTGAAGTTCTGTAAACCCTGTGATTTAAGTCTAGCCGATGTATACTGTCCATTAGATATTTCTCTCGCAACGATAAATAGATTGTCATTTTGCAAATACGCGTTGTCAGGAGTTTGGACATAGTTCTGTAATTCATTGTTCCCCCATCCCGAGTTCCCAGTTCCTAGGTCATAGGTCCAATTAGACGTGTTTATAGTCGTTCCTTCAAACTCATCAGCCCAAACCAATTCCATCCCATCATATGAATCTGCTGAAGTATAACCTTCATTCGTCATTTCCACTTCGGAGTCATCATTTTTTATTGTACCTGTAGCTTCTTGAACATTGTTTTTAAGGTAGCCATTCGTTGGATTAGTCAGTACAACCTTAAACTGCTCGTCACTTTCAAGATATGCGTCAACAACGATTTCGACAGAGATAATCTTCTCAATTTCTCCCGGGCCAAACATGACAGTCCCATTGCTTGAGATATAATCTTCTCCTTCAAGGGCAGAGATATCCTCAGTATAATAGTCTACGGTAACGGCCTCCGTATTTGGCGTGTCTAGCTTAATTGTGAAATCGAAAACACTGTTGCTTTCATTTTCGTAGGCACTTCTGTCATTCAGGAATTTTATTTCTGAATTAAATGGTTCGACACCGGAATCCCCACAACTCTCACAACCAGTGAAGAGAAGTAACGTAGCGATATATAAAGTAAAGTGCTTCATAGTTTTAACCCAGACAATGCTTTATTGGGATACAAAAATATAGGTAAAGAATCCGTCTCCTTGTGTACAATCGCCATTGCGTTGTGTTGAATGTAAAACCAGTCTTGTCTCGCTAAGCTCTACAATATCATATGCGGGACCGGAATCCCATGTGCCAATAAACCAACAGAATTCATCTACAGTTGGGATTATAATTTGATTTTCGCCGCTTGTCCCCGTTCCTTCAGAGAACAGAAATGTGAGTTCTGGAACGGCCAATTCATTGACGACATACCCTTCAAAAGGATTCACAGTCCCTCCATTGTTGTTGTAAATAAATCCACCATCAAATGTAAATTGATAAGAATCATCATATTGTTCTTCCACTAAGCCATCTTGAGGCGAGCTGTACCAAGTCGTAGAGTATGGATCTGGTCCTACAGCAATGGCTGAAATTTCCGATGAAAAGACCCACGTCTTTTGATTGTCGCAACCTGTCAGCAGTTCCAGATCGCCATCACAGGGTAATTCTAAAGTCTGAGAAATAGAGATGGTTTGAGAAGATTGTGCCATCCCCCCTGCGTTGTGTACTGTATAGGTTACTTCATATTCTCCTGCCTGAGGATAAAATGCAGTGTCAGATTCAAGTACAGAAGTAAGCCCATTTCCAAATTCCCAAAGATGCAGGAATGAATCCTCTGATGACAAACCAGTGAAGGCAACTCTGTTGGAATCATTTTCAAGATAACTCCACGTAAATGTCGCACTGGGTCCATCAGGCAAGTCTATCCCATCATCTTCAGATGGTGTGCAAGCATAAATTAAAACAGCTGTAAAAAAAACAATGGCGATGTTGAACTTATTCATTTTAGTAACCTGGATTCTGAATTAATAAACCGCCTGACAGAGATATTTCGGCTAAAGGAATCGGGAACAACTCATGAGTTCCTGACATAAAGCCCTCGTCACCAAGAATTTGTTGACCACGATTTTGACGGACAATATCGAAGAAGCGATGCCCCTCCAGTCCTAACTCTACTCGGCGTTCATGATATATCGCTTCTAGAAGGTAAGGTCCGCCTGCGGTCACATCTGGTAGAATAGCAATATCGCCACCTCTGGCCCTAGATCTAACCTCATTAATCATCTCAAGGGCAACTCCAGTTGCACCAGTATGATATGCAGCCTCGGCTCTTAGAAGCAAAACATCAGCGTATCTAATGACTCTGTCATTGGCTAAGCCATTAGGGTTGGGGTCACCTAAAGCAGCTGATTCATCTGCGGAGGTGTTAAAATATTTTTTACAGTAGTACAAGTGCGGCATACCAGTTGCTTCGAGTGTGAAAGTGCCACGATCTCCCATCTGATCTCCAATTTGATAGATAGATGCACTCAGTCTGGGGTCACCGTCTTCAAATTCATCCACTAAGTTTTGAGTGGGGATGTTGAATCCATATCCACCAAATTGACCTCTCGCTCTTTGAAATACATTTGTGAAAGTGCCCTCCAATTGATTGCCCCAATTGCCACCGGAACCATTCATATATTGAATCTCCCAAATAGATCCTGAACCATTTTCGCCCAAACTTGTGAAAATGTTTGCGTAATTAAGATCTAAGAAATATTCACCGGAATTGTAGATCTCATCTGCTAAAGCCATGGCGTCATCCCACTTCTCCTGATATACATATGACTTTAAGAGAAGACTTGAAGCTGCGCCCCAATTTGCTCTTCCAGTTTCGCTTAATGGTCTTTCGCTTCTTCTCGGCAAACCTGACATCGCTTGGGTTAAATCCGTTTCAATGAATGTCCACGTTTGTTCTGCTGTGGATTTTACTTGTTGATACTCACTAGGGGCGAGCAATTCATCTATAAGCGGGACGCCACCAAACATTGTTGTCAGATTGAAATACCAGTAAGCCCTTATAAATCTAATCTCACCCAGCAACATTTCCTTGGTATCGCTGTCCATTTCAATTCCTGGAATATTCTCCAGTGCGATGTTGCAGTATGCGATGCCTTTATATGCAGTTTGCCACTCTGCGAGAAGCAGTTTGCTGTCACTGGTTCCTTGGAATGATTCAAATTTTAATAAATCGGGCTCATCTCCATCACTGGAACCTCCTTTGTCAGTGTCATCTGAAACAACATCTCCAAAGTACCATCTGAAATGAGGGGCTAAGCCGCCTAAGCCTTGAAGCGGAGTTACTTCTTGTTGAAGCGTGTTATAACAGGCGATGGTTGCAGATATGGCGTCATCTTCATTTTGATAAAAATTAGCTTCTGTAGATCCTACGAGGGGATTAATGTCCAAGAAGTCTTTTTTGCAAGACACCAAAGAAATGATAACGGCAAAAATGATGCTGCTATATGTAATTATTTGTTTCATGTTGCTTATTTAAAATGTCACGTTTACGCCACCCATAAATATTCGTGGGGATGGATAGAACCCTCTGTCGATAGCTATTTCTAATGTTCCCCTGGAACCTATTTCAGGATCTAATCCGGAATACTTGGTGATGGTTAATAGATTCTGAGCTGAGATGTATAATCTTACACTCGATGCGCCTACTTTCTTAGCGTTTGTATTATTTAGCGTGTAACCAATCTGCAGATTTTTAACCCTGAAATAAGATCCATCCTCGACAAATCGGTCAGACACTCTGTTGTTTTGGTTCGGGTCTGAATGAGATATCCTTGGATACTCATTCGTAGATCCTTCACCAGTCCATCTCTCTAGCGCTGATATGGGAAGGTTTGTTGTACTTAGGTCATATCTGAAAATACCATTGTATATATCGTTTCCTTGAGAGCCTTGAAGAAAGACACTTAAATCGAAATCTTTATATTTCACTTCACAATTCACAGCATATGTAAAATCTGGATGAGGATTCCCGATCATCACTTTATCCTCACCATTGATCATTCCATCCGCATTTTGATCGACAAAAATCACATCACCTGCTTGTGCATTAGGTTGAGAAGTGTTGGCATCAGCTTCGTCATTGGTTTGGAAAATACCACCCGTCTCATACCCATAGAAATATGCGATAGGCATGCCGATTTCAGTGTATGACACAAAATCACCTGCGCCGAACACATTGCCACTTGAAATAGGCTGTCCGCCCTCGCCTAATCCTGTGACTTCGTTTTTAATGAAAGAAATATTCCCTCCCAAACTGTAGTTTACAGGATTGTCATAATTTTTGTAGCTAACCTCAAGCTCTATACCAGAGTTTTTTGCGGACGCTACATTGGTCGCAGATGGATTAAATCCAACGACTCCCGGGACAGGTACGACAGCTAACATATCATTTGTGTTTTTAACAAAATAATCAAAAACCATATTTAGCTTCCCTTTAAAAAGATCAAGGTCAACGCCAAAATTTGTCTGTTCTACGGTTTCCCATTTCAAATCGGGATTAGACGTGTTCACTGGACCAGCGCCGTTAACAATTTGCTGATCTGTTCCGAAAGTATAGTTCAGACCATTGTAGATAATAGACGTGTAATCAAAGTTTCCAATTCCATCTGCATTTCCATTTCGCCCCCAACTGCCCCTTAGTTTCACAAATTCAATCCAGTCTTTTTCAATCACCCATGGCAACTCAGTGAGGTTAAATGCCGCAGAAAAAGATGGGAAGACACCGTATCTGTTGTTTTCTCCGAATTTGGAAGATCCATCTCTCCTCACAGTACCTGAGAATGACCATTGATCACCTATTTCGTAATTCGTTCGTACAAACGTAGATAAGAATGATGATTGACTAATCCCACCACTAGATTGAGGCGCTTGTGCTGCAGAATTAATGCTGTTGTTTAAAAATGCTTGATCTGGGTCATTCGAAGATAGGCTGTCTCTCACGCCCACAAGATTTGAGTATTCGTTGTATAAGGCAGAATACCCAGCTATAATCCCTAGCTTATTGCCGTTTTTTAAGTCTTGATCATAGGAAACAAGATTTTCCCATTGCCAATTAGTGTATTTATTTTCAACTTGAATAAGCACATTCGTCTCTCTCCATTCATAGGCAGGCCTATTGGGATCATTCGCGCCAATCCCAAGGTCAAATGTGGGCATAAAAATCTTTTGCGATCCAAGTGACAAATCAGTTGAGAAAGTTGATTTGTATGAGAGATTATGAAGGAGATCATATTCGGCGAAAGCGCTACCTACAAATCTATTCGTAGTCCAATTGTCAAACGTGTTGGCAATTTGATTTGCCGGATTTGCAATATCTGAGTCAATGAAACTGGAGTATGAAAAAGTCCCATCGGGTCGCGTCGCAGGAGTGACGGGATCCATGTTCAAGGCTCTGACGACTGGTGTTGAAAATTCATTGTTTTCACCCAAAGCATTGCGACTCAGATTTGTAAAATTAATGTTCTGTCCCATTCTGAATTTATCAGATCCATCCTGAGTGGAGGAAATTCTGAATGTATATCTTTCAAACTGACTTTTTGCGCCTCCGATGATGCCATCCTGCATAAAATAACTTCCCCCTACAGCAGTTGTACTTGATTCTGATCCAGTAGTGAAATTAAACGCATGGTTCATGATAGGCGCTCTTTCGAAAATTTCCTTTTGCCAATGCGTGCCTTCACCCAAGTTTTCTGGAGAAAGTAAAGCAGAATAAGGGGTGAAGCCCGCAGCCGATCTGCTTTCGTTCATCAAGATTGCATACTCTTCAGCATTAAGCAAAGACATGTATTTCGATGTCTCCTGCATTCCATAATAAGCGTTGTATTTGATTTGAGCCTTCTGATTTTTCCTGCCTTTTTTTGTTGTCACTAGAATCACGCCATTCCCTCCTCTAGCGCCGTATATAGAAGCAGATGCTGCGTCTTTAAGTACGGTTATAGACTCAATGTCTGAGGCATTTAGATAATCTATTCCGAAACTAGGAATACCATCGACGACAAACAAGGGCTCAGAATTGTTAAGTGATCCGGTACCTCGAATTCTAATGGACTGGGTACTTCCGGGCTGTCCAGAGTTTTGTGAAACTTGCACGCCAGAAGTTCTTCCTTGTAGCGCTTGTTCTGTTCTTAAAACTGGAAGCGAAGTGATTTCTTTTGTGCCAATCGTTGCAACTGATCCGGAAATCTTACTTCTATCCTGGTTCCCATATCCCATAACAACAGCTTCTTCTAGTCCAGCAACATCGAGTTTAAGATTTATATTGACAACCTTACCTTCTGTCTGCGATCCATTTTCTATCGTAATCTCCTGTTTAATATATCCGATAAATGAGAACTGTATAACTGGAGATGTTGAAGAAGTCGTCATGGAATAATTACCATCGGAATCTGTGAAAACACCATTGTATGTGTTTTTTTCTAAAACGGTTACTCCAGGTAAGCTTTCTCCACTAATTAAATCTTTTACGACGCCTGATATCGTGACATTTTGTCCAATTAGATGAGAGGAGAAGCCTATGCAGAGAACGGCAACAAATATTTTATGAATCATTTTTAAGTGGGTCATTTAGACTTGATAAGTCTCACAGAATTAGATTCCTTTTCGGTCATTACAGTGAGTATATATAATCCAGAATCGTATGAACTCATATCAAATACTTCGTTATCAGCAGCTCCGCTTATCTCTTTTCTTAGGATCGTCTTTCCTGCGATATCATTTATGATTAGGACTTTATTTAACAGATTATTCCCATGGAATTTTACTGTCGCAAAGTCTTCCACTAAAGTAGGATATACATTGAAAAAGGAAGTGTGTTCCTCTTCAATTATATTGTTAACCAGACATTCTTCACACGAATTAAAGCATACTGTTCCTGCTTGAACTTCAGAGACAGTAGCATCTAATTCAATGACCCTATTTGTAAATCCATCAGTCGTAATCGTGCACTGAGCATCTTCGGTAGCGTCAAGGGCCTCTGTACCATCCCATCCTCCATTATTGAACTTGTATTCATGTAACCCTGGCGCAAGTTCAATCGTCACGTCGTAGACATTGTCTCCATCACCGTCAGTCATTTCAACGGATGCGCCATCCCAGCCGTCAATGCTTGGTCCTGTAATGTAAATATTTCCAAGTATCAATTCTTGACTCATGTCTACACTAAACGTGACCGCCACGTCATCTTTTACAGGGTCCGCGTCACAAGCATCGCAGGCATTAAAGCAAACAACATCAAGAACCAATTCATCTCCAGAAGTTAATTCTAGGACTCGGTTGACATAGATGTTTTCACCATCGATAGTGGACAAAGTACATGCGCTATCTCCTTCTGTTTCCAGTGCTTCTGTACCATCCCATCCGCCATTATTGAATTTATATTCGTGAGTCCCAAGACTTAATTCTCTGGTGTAAGTGTATATTCCGTCGCCGTCTGAATCATCCATGACTTCACAAGTCCCACACCAAGCATCGATGATTTGTCCCGTGATGTATACAGGGCCCAGTAATGTTTCTTGTGACATATCAACTTGAAATGTGACGCTAGCAGAATTGACACATTCTCCGGCAGTATAAGATGTTACGCCACCTTCGTTAGTCGCAATACAAGCGTTATTATATGTCACACCATTACAACCACATACGTAATCTATGTCGGTAGTACATAGAACATCCGGATTGATCAATGACTCATCAACACATGCGACAGTTGCACTGCTGTAAAGCGTCACATTCGTCAACGTGACTGGAGAATCAAGCGTTGTTACATAGAATAGGAATGAACTAAATGTATTGTCTCCTTGAGAAGGGATAGCTACTGTATAAGCAGTTTCATCTGTTCCACTCACGGTGACAGCCACTGTGTTAAAACTTGGTTCAGTGTCTGGGTATGGATTGTACTCAAACCTAAAATACACTTCAGCGTCTGTTCCAGCAGTAGCACCTGTAAATGTTATTTCGCCTGCATCTGTAAAGCTTAACGGATAAAGGCTTACATCTTCATTGGCAAAACCTCCCCATGTTTCAGAACCTGAAGGAGTTAGATATGTGTTTCCATCCATCGATGTGCCACCAAAAACACCTGTGAATACAATGTCTGTATTGGTTGTTTGAGAAAAAGCGGTGAGTTGGGTAAGGAAAAGAGAAATGTATAAGAAATATTTCATAATTCTAATTGGTTTAAAGAATAGTCAAAACAAAGTCAAAACAAAGTCAAAAAAAAGTCAAACGTACTGTAGTCAAATTAGTTAGGCTAAGTATTTTCAGTTAAAAAGCCATCATAGACATCGTTTTCGTAACAAATATAGTTTATCAGGTATCTAATGTTGCACATTTTACGCTAGTTTATAGTAAAATGTACAATAACCTTTTGTCTCAAATATTCCATTTAGAATATATCGCAATCGATTTTGTTATTTGATGAGATCAAATGTTTTTGAAATTGTGTTAACTCTCATTTTAAAACTCCCGGCTTCAATGATGTAGGAATTGTCTATTCCGATAAAACCCAAATCCTTAAGTGGTATTCTCATGGCAACATCTAAGGTCTCATTTGGTCCAATGTTAATCTTCTTATAGTGTCTTAACCTTTCAACTGATGGCGTTATTGATGCAACAAGATCTGAGATATAAACTTGAATGACTTCAGTGGCGTCACACTCGCTTTTGTTAGATACAGACACCGTCAATTCAATTGTGTCATCAATCAAATAAGATGATTTATCTATTGAGATAGAATCAATACTTGCTGCGCAATAAGAAAGTCCATCGCCGAAATTAAACTGGGGATTAAAAGCATTTAAAGAGAAATCTGTATGTATGTCCTCGGTGTGTTTTCTGAAATAAGGAATGTGAGAAGATGCATGTTTAGGCCAAGTGAATGGAAGTCGACCTGAAGGATTCACGTCGCCGCAAATGATTTCGGATAACGCTACCCCACCATAATCGCCAGGCAAATAAGCCATTAGGATTCCATCGGCCAGTGGTTCAATATCATTGAATGTCCTGGGCCTGCCTTCAATGAAAACATATATTATTTTTATACCTGTAGACTTCAGAGCAGTAGCGAGATCTTTTTGATTTTGAAATAACTCAAGGTCTTCGATGTTTCCTGGAGTCTCGGTATAGGGCATTTCTCCAAGGAATAAAATGGCATAATCTGGTTTTTGCAATTTTGTTTCAGACACTATTTTATTAATGTCAGATGCATCAAAGTCCATATCTAAGGGGAAATTAATGACATTGTCTTGTCCGAATTTTTGTATTAAAGCTTCGGCTGCATTTGGTCTTTCTGAATTAGAATATTTAGGGTCATCTCCCTGCCAAGTGCCTGACCATCCCCCATTAAGTGCCAGCAGACTGTTGGCTGTAGGGCCAGTAACAAGGATTTTTTGATCCAAGCCAATCGGGAGTATCTCAGATTCATTTTTCAGCAGGGTTATAGATTCTTGAGCTGCTTGGCGTGTGTAATTCTTTAAATCACCCTCTTCAGATATGATGGCACTGGTTGTAGGGATGGGGTTTTCGAACAATCCCAATTCTAGTTTTAAATGAAGAATCCGCCTCACACTTTCGTCTATTCTAGCTTCTGAAATTTCACCCTCTTTAATTAAATCAAGAAGAATTCCAGGAAATTCTAGATCTGTAGGCACCATGCTCATGTCTATTCCAGCATCGATCGCCAGTTTCACAGCGTCTCTATAATTTTCAGCGACTTTATGTCTTGACACAAGGTATTTTATATCCTCCCAGTCGGTGACTAAGACACCCTCAAAGCCTAGTTCTACTCTAAGTAAGTC
>JAPKBK010000232.1 GCA_028823435.1 Flavobacteriales bacterium | reverse complement strand
ACATGCACACCATCATACGCCCCACCTGAAAACACATCTTTGTGTCCGTCGTTGTCAAAATCCGCCACGCACATCCCCCATTGACTGCTCCCACTTACAGCGCCATAGTCCACATCATTAAACGAACCATCAGGCCCTTGATAAAGCACGTGAAGGTTCCTGCTTAAATCCAAGACCACCACATCATCAAAGCCATCCCCATCCATATCCGTGAACCCCACACAACCTCCGCTGTTATAATCGGCTTGCAGAAGGTTATTTCCGTTTGTGAATGTTTGGGCTTGAAAAATTGAAATCAAACCGAAAAATAGGAAAGCGAGCAGTGACTGTAAAGAGAGAAATTTCATGCGTTCTAGGGTATTTAGAACCTACAAGTTACGGATTTAATTTTCTGTGTCGCAGTATATTAATTAAAGTTGAGTGTAATTAGTTTCTTTCCATAGTCCCAGTAATTAAAACCCCCAGGAACAGCAGCAAATGTATTTGAAGCCCCCCACAGTACTCCATCGTTCGAAATCCAAATCCCTAAATTATTAAAAACAGATGTGTCAATGGGTCTAAGGCTTTCACTACAAGATGAGTTATTCACGGTCCAACAATACGTTTGACCAGGAAATAGAACATTGTCTTTTACCCCTCCTATGCCATTATAAGAGAAGTGAATGTTTGGATCGTAAGCATCACCATTCAAATCATCAATTCTAGTCATAGATGAGGTGCCTATACAAGGTGTAGAAAAGCCATTGATTACAATCGTATCAGAAACTGAAAAGCACCATTTATAATTAGCTACAGGAAGATTGGGATTCCAATAATTACAGAGTCCACCTGAACCAGAGCAATTGTATGTCTCTAACCATACATTATTTACACCTGAGCCACATGCTTTTCCATTGACGACCATCCTCAGATTGCCCGAATGAAGATCATGGACGATGGTTCCTGCTTTTACACCATTGATGTCTTCGCAACTTACAACCTCAGAAACATCAATTGGACTTTGAATAAAGTGGCTGTTGTTTGTGTCCGACACAGACAAGCTATCAATCAATTCTTGTTGGGCTAGGAGCGTCTGTGAAAGAATGTGTACCCACTGTGAAAGACCTGTATCCCCTATCATAATCTCTCCTGGTATAAAGTCATTCCCGTAGAATGAAAGCATATCCTGCAGATCAGGTACAGTCACGACACCATCGTCATTCCCGTCAGGGTTATAAGGATACGTCACCGTCTCTTGCGCAGAAATAGAAAAGAAAAGTCCAATGAAGTAAAGTGAAAATATATATCGGATAATTTTAGATTGTACTTTAAGATACGAAAAAAATATTATGTATAGTCATTTACACTGTCTCTTTACTCTGATGAATCTCATAACAATCAAAATTAGTAATTAACATAAAAACCATACATAATGCCATTATGTCCGTTAAATACCTTATCTTAAGAATAACCCTGTAAAACAAATGGGATTAACGAGCAAATGATCACGAAAATTTACATCATTCACGAAAATGACGAGTGGATTACGCAACTCAAACGCGAACTCGACAACCTCAATCAGCCCTATGAAACGTGGTTTATTGACGAACTCGAGTTGGATTTGGACTCTGCCCCTCCACAAGGCGTTTTCTACAATCGGATGAGTGCGTCCTCTCACACCAGGGATCACAGATATGCCCCTGAGATGACAGCGGCACTTTTATCCTGGTTGAAAGCACATGGAAGGACAGTGGTCAATGACAGAGATGCCTTGAGGTTGGAGCTAAGTAAGGTTGAGCAATATTGTGCGCTCAATGCAGCAGGGATTAAAACACCCAATACTATAGCTGTTAATTCATTAGGCATGATGATGGATGCTGCGATTAAACTTAATGAGATGCCATTTATCGTCAAGCCAAACAGAGGTGGGAAAGGTACAGGTGTGCAGTTGTTTTACACTTTGGCCGGATTGCAAAGCACCCTCGATTCAGGAGGATTGGGAGAGAGTTTAGATGGGCTTTGGTTGGTCCAAACCTATGTCAAACCCTCAGACGGATGTATCACACGGGTCGAATTTATAGGTGGAGAGATGATTTACGCTGTAAGGGTTGACGCATCAGGTGGTTTTGAGCTCTGCCCAGCAGATTCATGCCACGTCAATGACGACTTCTGCCCTACTGACGGCGTCAGTGCGAAATTTTCAATTCACCAAAACTACCAGAATGACGACATCCCCAAATACAAAGCGTTCCTTAAAGCAAACGGTATAGGGATCGGCGCCATTGAGTATGCAAAGGACGAAAGTGGACAACGGTACGTCTACGATGTAAATACGAACACGAATTACAACAACGGCGCCGAACTAAAAGTCGGTGGCGAAATACAAGGCATGAGGCGTATCGCTGAGTACTTAACTTCTGAGTTGGCGAGATTGTAAAAACGTACTGCCTTCAGGTTTAAAAGAAAAACAGAACTTAATCAGTACGACACGAAAAATGTCATCCCAAGAGAAAAACTTAGCTTACAAAGGAGCAATAGCACTTCTGATCTGGTCAAAAGATGAAGAATAAATCGCTTTATTTTTTGTATGACCTTTTGAATTGGTATATTCAATAAAGTAATAGTTCGTGCTTTGATTATAAAAGATTAAATGAGCATTATAATCTATGCCCCTATTATCCGTATAAATTAACTCCTGATTTAACATCAGATCTAATGGTCCAACTTTAGGTCCTTTTACAGCTGTATCAATTGACTCAACAGAATTATCTGTTGTATTTATTTCATATGAAGCGCCCTTCTCCGAACTCTCTGAAGGTTCAAACTGAGTCGTGTTTTTGTTTTTTCTATTTTTAGTTAACCTTCCCACTACAAAGCCCAATCTTGAAGTCTGCACATCAACTGCA
>JAPKBK010000231.1 GCA_028823435.1 Flavobacteriales bacterium | reverse complement strand
CAAATAATGCAATTCGCAAACGTGCCTCAAGTTTTATGGAGCAACGCGAATGGAAGGCAGCGTTAATAGATTGGAATATTTGGTTTTCATCAACTGATAAAGACCATTTAGACCCCAATGCCTTCCACGACCGAGCAATCTGTAAATTTCATACAGGCGCTATCGCGGAGGCCATTGAAGACCTCAATACAGCCGCAATTTTACAACCTGATTACAGTTACAGATTTGCTTCTAGGGGATGGATGAAACAAGCTGCAGGAGATACAGACGCTGCCATTGAGGACTACAAGCATGCCATTGAACTCGATCCTGAAGATACAATCGCACACAACAATCTGGGTCTTCTAGAGGAGGCAAAGGGCTATAAAGCCCAAGCTCAAGAAAGGTATAAAGTGGCTGATGAGTTACAGGAAATACTCAATCAAACTGAGAGAACAACTGAGATTGAGGGTGAGGTTGAATCTGAAGTTGAATCTGAGGTTCCGATGGATGATCATGTTACAGAAGTCGTTGAAGTAGAAGTGGGTGCCAAAGTTGCAAAGAAGGATACGGTCGCAAAACCAAAAAATACCATGTGGGGAGAAGTAAAATCTGTGTTTACAGATCATCAATCTCGGAAACTTTGGTGGAAATTTATCCGCAATGGTTTTACCTTGAAGGATTGAATAGGACCGCCTGATTTTGAACAAAAACCACGCTATCACCCTTGGCTCCCAAACGTTCCTAGAAGACGTTGCAAACATCCTTTGCAAGCATGAATCCCCTGAGAAATGTGCTGTCGTACTGCCTAGTTTTAGGGCCGTTAATGCATTTAAAAGGGCCTTCGCAAAAGTTGTCGGGAAACCATGTCGCATGCCTAAGGTGATGACCCTGGGCGCATTTATGGAGGGGGATGAAGCGTTTGCTTTGGCTGAAAACTTAGAAGTACTGGCCAGGCTCTATGCCGTCCAAGTTAATTTACCAGAAGGAAGAGATGGATTCACATCGTTTTTAAACTGGGGGCCCGTTGCATTGTCGGATTTCCACGCCATTGACCATCATTTGAAAGATGCATTGGCTGTATTTAAAAACCTCAGAGATATAAAAGAAATCGAAGAATGGAGTTTTGCTCCAGACAAGGAACTCACTGGTGACCAAATCATTTTTATGAAGCAGTGGGATCGACTCCCAAACTTATATTCGCAATTGCATGAGGTTCTCAGAGAAGATGGCCTTGTGACCAAGGCAAAACTGAGCCGAAAAGTTGCAGAGGAGGGGAAAACGGACGGATACGACATGGTCTACGCTGCTGGTTTGGCAGCACTGACTGGAAGTGAGCTCTTGTATATGAAAAAATGGCACGCATCTGGAAAATTGTGCTACTTGCCCGACGCTGATCATTTTTATGTGGAAGATGGACAAATGGAAGCGGGTTATTTCATCCGCGATATTCACCGCGACATTAAAAGCTCGGCGAATTTCATCAAAGCAAGAATTCAAGCCAAGCCACCTAAAATAAAGATTGTCGAATGCAGCAGTGTCATGAGTTCATGTCAGTACGTACGACAAATTGTATCTGACCTTTCTGATGATGAAAAAGGGAAAACAGTTATTGTAGTCCCCGACGCATCGACCCTACCGATGCTTTTACAAGCACTGCCATACTGTAAAGATGGTTACAATGTAACCATGGGGTTAAGCATTCGAGAGACGCCGATACACCCATTTATAAATCTTATAAATCGCATGACAACACGCAAAGGTCAGGCGTGGAGATATGAAGATTTGATGGCCCTTTCGAGTCAACAAATTGCAAATGATTACCGAAAAGATGCTGCGCATACGCTGCACATACTCGCAGAAAAACACGCGGTTTGGGTCAGTGACGAACTCCTAAAAGAAGTGTCAAAAGGCCCCTTTTACGCCTTCGTCTCGGACCTCAAGGTATTAAAAACGAATCAAGCCGATAAATACCTAAAAGAACTGGGAATTTGGACTGAAAACCTGGGAGGGCAATTAGAGCACGAAGAAAATCCGTGGGTAAAGGCGGGTTGGAATTGTGTCAGACGTGTGGTAAGTGTCATGGGGCGTTTGCAATCCAAGCACAATCCGTGCAAAACCTCGGAGGATGTGAGAATGCTTATGCAGAAATTACTAAGCATAGAGAAAGTCAATTTACTTGGAGAACCTGCAAAAGGTTTGCAGATCATGGGGCTTACAGAAACACGTGCACTTGATTACGAGCGCGTCATCGTTCTTGATTGCAATGAGGGGGCGATGCCTAAACAGGAGATTATTGACAGTTACATCCCCGTCGACCTTCAAAACAATTTAGGTTTTCCAGGAAGACATGAACGAGAGGCCGCATATGCATATAGCTTATATCGTCTGTTAAATAGATCGACGGAGATGCATCTACTTCATAGAACCGGAGGTAAGGATGGGGTAGAATCAAGCCGTTATATCCTGCAGTTAAAAAAACATTTCGAGACTGAGCGCTTGACGTTCAACATGCCACTCCCAGATGAGAGGCCTGAGATTCCAGAACTGGAATTAAATGACTTTATGAAGGAGAAGTTTAACACCTGGATGGGAGATGGAATGTCGCCGTCTGCAATAAATAAGATGCTCACATGTGAACGTAATTTTACATATCGCTATTTGTTGAAGTTGTCTGAACCAACAGATTTAGAAGAGAGCATACAAAGCAACACCCTGGGGTCCATCGTACATAAAGTCTTTGAAGAAGGGCTTAAAAAAACAGCCCTGAATATTACTTTGAAAGAGTCACATCTTACAGAAATACTCTCGCAAGTAAACGAACTGTTGGCTGATGCAATTGCCGAAGAGTATAAATATGGGCCATCGGACAGAGGAGAGAATTTTTTACTTATTCGCTCCGCGAGATCTACGATTAAAAAAATACTTA
>JAPKBK010000230.1 GCA_028823435.1 Flavobacteriales bacterium | reverse complement strand
CTGAACTTGATCAGCACCTACTCCCAATGGGAAGACTTGGTAATTAAGCGTACCGCTTATCGCACCAGTCGTTGTAACCTGTAGAACAAGAACACGAAGATTCGCATCCGGCAATCCGTTTGCTGCTGTGTTAAGAACGTAGTAAGAAGCCCCCGTTAAGGTGTTTGACAATAGAGAAGTCGCTCCAGCTGTCAAAAAGTAAGGCGTGATAGGCTGAGCTGAATCCTCTACAAGAGAAGGGTCAGCGGCTCCAGAAAGTCCTGAAGTAGACGCAGGACCACTTAAACCGACAGTAGCATATGTATCGTCTGCCATATCAGGGAAGACGGGAAGAAAAGCAGGGTTAATACCTGCAGCACTCCAACTAGAATTATATGGTGAGTTAAACACGCCCTCTGGAGTATTAATATCTAAAGGAGATTGGTCGTTTCCGAATATCGCACTCATCCGATCGGAAGCATCCGTCATGTCAACATAGAAACGGTAAGTCGTTCCAGGTGCAGCAACAGGAGTACTTGCTTCAACAGTGAGTGTGTATTGAGCACTTGCTTGAGTGCCGAAAAGGATTGAGCTACAACAAATTGCAGCTAATAGGAAATTAAACGTACGAGTCATGGTTGTGTTATTGCGCGCATTAATAGGCCCAAAAGATAGTTAAGACTTGGTATATCTTCGACGAGCAGTACGAAACATTCGACAAACAATAAGGACTCAGTTGTCGTATATTATGTTAATTAAATGTATCAAATTGCACATTTACAGGTATTTAACTTAACCTTGTTATATTAATAGTTTAGTTTGAAAAAAAGTTATGAAATATGGAAAATAAATATCGCGAATATTTGTGTCCCGAGAATAACATAAATAACTTTAACCGCTATGGCATTTAAATTTTCAATTGCGATATCGGCTTGTGCTCTCTTGTTTTTTGGTTGCCAGAAAACACCGGTAAATGATGGTTATGTAAAAGAAAAAAAGGACGATTTCCCAACTTCGTTACACCCTTTACCTCTCGCACCCGACTTTAGTAAATCAAATCACTGGGCTTTAATGGGTGACATTAAAAACGGAGGGCCAGATTTAGGTGCTGACGTGTTTTATATCTACCCGACAATGTATGACACAGGTGAACCCTGGGTTGCCTCAATAGAAGATCAGCATTTAAATAGTGAAATTGACTTGTGGCCAATTACACATCAAGCTTCAGTATTTATAGGGTCTGGACGGATCTTTGCCCCAAGATATCGGCAGGCTCATTATCGCGTATTTATGGTCGACGACAGTTTATGTCGTCCGGCACTAGAACTCGCTTACGAAGATGTGAAATCCGCGTTTGTTTATTGGCTGGAGAACTTTGATGAGGGGCGGCCGATCATTATTGCAGGACATAGTCAAGGCACTTTACATGCGCGCTTTTTACTGCAGGATTTTTTTGATGACACAGAGTTAGGCAAAAGACTTGTGGCTGCTTATCTACCTGGATTTGACATCTATGAAAGTGACTTTAAAAAGATTGCCAGTTGTAAAACCAACAAGGATACACATTGCTTTTGTAGTTGGAGGACTTTTGCGACAGGTTATACGCCAGATTGGTATAAAGATGAATTGGCAAGAAATGGAGAAGGCAATCTGGCTTCATGCATAAATCCGATATCATGGAGTTGCGGAAGTGAAGTGAGTGAAAAAAGCGCGCATTTGGGAATCCTGACCGATAAAAATAAATTTAAATACGCGCATAAATTGACATCCAGAGTCAATGGGGGGATCCTTTGGCTAGACAAACCACACATCATTGGAGGTGCGTTAATCCACAAAAAAAATTGGCATGTAGGTGACTATAATTTGTTTTGGGAAAACATAAGGACAAATGTCACAGAAAGAATACTCAGTTTTAACGAATCTGAATGCAACCATTAATAGTGTTAAGTCGTCAATGTGTCAAACCTATTCCTGAACTTATGACCCGTATTTTATTCAGACTCTCATTCACAATTATTCTTGCAAGCTTTACCGCCATGGTGTTAGGCCAAGACTCGTTTTCAAATTTCAGTGAAAACTTTGAGTATTCAAAAGAATCAGTCAACGGACCTACCATCAATCCAGAGAATACAACATGGCTTCATTTGGCGTCTGCTGATTTGGCCAAAATCCGCATGATTAATGCACCTCTGGTCTCATGGTCTGTTTTGCTGCCGGGTGAAGGTCAGGTTGAATTAACGTTATTAGAATCCTGCCCTTTCCCAGAATACATTCCTGTTGGAGAAAGAAATGATGACGGAGCTGGTGGCGTAAAAGTTAACGAGAGAGACTTCAGTACGGACCTTAAAACGTTTGACATTACTGGACCTGGAATTGGTGGGTCTATGGTTATTTTCAAGCATCAAATTCTAGCTTCAATACGCTACAAGAATAGATTGTTTGAATTAAGACCCTTAGATTTAAAGAATTCGTCTGGAGATTATATTTTATTCGATGTGAATGACAGCAGAGGAGAAAGTAAGTTTAGCTGTGCCGCTGATGATATCGCTCAAGTAAAAGCAGGTAAGATTAAATCTCAGAAATCATCAAACAAATCAATGGTGTTAGAATGTGTTGAGATTGCCATTGACATTGACAAGTACACCTACGATACATTTGGTGATTGTGATGCCGCGATTAATTGGTCACTTGCTATTCTTGCAGGTGTGGATGAGATTTACAGATCATCCTTGAATGATGCTGTCACTCTGAAGGCATCGTATATAAATATTTGGCTTACAACTGACCCTTATGAATCTTATGTTGAGAATGCAGGCGCCATGCTTGACGCTTTAAGAACAACTTGGCTGAACGATGCGACCCTTAACGGTTCGAACCACGATTTGATTCACCTCATGACGAAAAGACCCAATACTGGAACTGGTGGAATTG
>JAPKBK010000229.1 GCA_028823435.1 Flavobacteriales bacterium | reverse complement strand
ATCGCAGCAGATGCGTACAACATTGTCGAGCCACTCCTTATAGATCGTGGACTCCTTGACAATCTGCCTGCTGCCGTAGGCTTGTCGGGAGAAGATATCGAGAGCCGTCTATTTGATGCGGCTGTGGCTTTGGCATTAGAAGAAAAATACACGCAAGCCCTCCCCAGATTGGAAGAATATTTAAGGCAATACGAGAATGGAAACCACCTCGATGAGGCTCAGTACTACCTTGCTGCCTGCCTGAACAATGCGGGGGATAAAAATGGTGCATTGTTGTCTTATGAAGCAGTGTTGGCATTGCCTCCTGGAGACTTTACAGAAGCAGCATCTCTCGCTGCCGCAACGCTTGCATGGAATGAGGGGGATTATCCGCGCGCACTTACACACTACCGACTCTTAGCAGATATTTCTAGCATTCAGTCAAATAAGCTTGAGTCATCTATCGGCCAAATGCGTTGTTACTATCTCCTAGACCAACCCGTACAAGCTTTCACATTCGCCACAGATGTTTACTCAGACCCAGGCACGCCTGAATCAATCAAGAGAACAGCATTAATTTGGCTTGGTAGAATTCACTTCGACGCAGAAGAATACGATGAGGCTCTAAACTGTTTTGAGTCCACAGTCAAATTCGGAGGAAATGCTGGAGCAGAATCACAATTTATGATCTCAAAAATCAAATACAACTTGGGGGATTATGAAAGTGCAGAATCAAACATCTTCACCCTCGTCAGTGAGTTCTCCTCATATGATGAATGGAAGTTTAAAGGATTCCTTCTACTGGTAAAAACCTACATCGGCTTGAACGATCTTTTCCAAGCCAGAGCAACAGCAGAGAGCATCATGGAAAATGTTGATGTTGAATGGGTTCAGGATGCTTGCAGTGATTTAATGATGGACATAGAATCGATGGAAGGTACCGAACTAAATGGCACAGAGTTAATTGAGACTGGAACACAAAACGAAGTAAACGATAAATAATGAATCATTTCTCAATCCCCTTTTTATCTCTTGTCGTTTTAAGTTCCAGCGTGTTTGCTCAAGAAAATCCTGTAGAGAATACGAGTACAGACTCTCTAAAGATGGATGTAACATTTGTCGGCGAGCGAGAAATGATCGTGAAGGACGCTTTGAAATTACAAAGCTGGCCTGAACTTCGTAAACTCGAAAATAGCAAAAGAGACTTCGCGTACCGTTTGCTTGCCAAGCGAATGAACGTATCTCCAGCGTGGTCAATGATAGAGCCTGTAAGGCTTCGCGTAGACGCACCCCTGTCACGACTTTACAGAGGATATGCACGTGCAGGATATGGCTTAAATAACACACCCCTTATTGACATCAGCTTTACTGATTTAAGATCACGCGAAGGAACGTGGGGGTTTAATGGATCGCACTTCGCCACAAATGCTCCACTGGGCTTGGTTGATGAACGATTTAAAGACAGCAAAGCTGGCGTTTGGATAAGTCGGTTCATCGGCAAAGAACGCGTTGATTTTTCAGCTGACTTGTCGCGAAAAAACATTGTTTTTTATGGCAATGCACAAAATGACTCATTGCGCCCAGCGAATGAGCTTGGAACACACGAGCGTTATATCACCGCAGGTGCTGATGTGGCTTTTAAGAGCCACCATCGGGACAGCACTGATCTTAATCACGAAATCGCCCTTAAATGGTCTCAAATGCGGGATCTACAGTCTACCGTAGAAAACAACTACGAAGGTTCGTTTGACGCGGGCAAATTCGTGGGCAAAGAACATTTCTCTCTATCCGGCTATATGAACATCGATCGCTTGGTGATCGGGACAAACAATCCAGACACATTGAAAACTGATGCTGCAATTGCAAGCTTCACGCCCATGGTGACTAGTTACAGAGGGCCGCTTACTGTACGTGTGGGTGCTGGGTTATGGATTGATGCCGACAAGCAAAGTCGCAATGGTGAGGGATCAAGGTTTCATTTCTACCCCAAAGTTGAAGCTTCATTGCGTGTCTTACGTGATGTTTTTGTCCCCTACATCAGTCTTGATGGCAGACTAGACCAAAACCGTCTTGAAACTGTGGTCCGTGACAACCCCTTCTACTACTCTTCTCTGGATTCAGAATTTCGGACCACGAGCATTTCAAGGGATATAGAAATCGGGATGCGCGGCACCATCACGGAAGCGTTAAGCTTTCAAGTGTTCGGGTCATCAGCTCATTATGAAGACTACATGTACTTTGTCAACGACACGTTGTTAGACTCTGGCACTCGCTTTTCAACCTTCTACGACACGCTTACCGTCACGAAGATTGGCGGTCATTTGACGTTAAACTTAATTGACAACTTAGACCTACGCTTGGCTGGAACATTGTTTAAGTACGATGCAAATGGACTTGAAAATGCTTGGAATCTTCCTTCTGCAACTTGGAGCGTGGAAGCGAGTTATGAATTCCTAGAGAAATTCAAAGTTGATTGCGCTGTTGAAATCATTGGTTCTCGCTCTGCAATAACACAGGTCGAACCCCACCCTGAGGCAGAACCTATCCTGCAAAATGGTGACATCTCCTCATACGCCGTTAAACTGCCTTCATACATTGATGCAAACATCGGGGTCGAATACAGATACAACTCAAGAACTGCGGTATGGTTACGTTGCAGTAACGTCACAAATTCAAGCTACAGAAATTGGATAGGCTACCCTGTGCAACGTTTTCAGGCACTTTTCGGGGCGAGCTACGCGTTCTAAATTATCTGTTTCCTGAGAGAATCTGTCAGACGAACAATTTCGGTTTTCATTTTTAAAAATGCCGCTTGTGCATAACCTCAACTTTACGTGTAAAAATGACCGTTTTCAGTTGTTAGATAATGCCTTTGTTCGCATAAGATTTTGTATTTTTAAAGTCTAGAAATAAGAAAAGGATTATGTCAGAAGACA
>JAPKBK010000228.1 GCA_028823435.1 Flavobacteriales bacterium | reverse complement strand
GCAACAAGAACTACTAAGATTACCTAGTTCTTTTTACATGGAACTGTCTAACCTGGGGTTTCTTGCTGCATTCAACTATAGATATGTGTTTATGATTTGAAATTCCAGAGTCTGAAGACTCTTTGAAGTCTTGGATGTGATGTAGTTGATATGTGAATTACAAGCTCGGCATCACGGATGATCTTATCACAGGATGCCAAGATGTCAAGCAGATCCTTGAAGCTGTTCGCGCTTAGATCATGTTGAGACTATGGAGCCCTCCCGTAACCCCATAACATTTCGTGAAAGTATCAAATCCTTCGGTTTATTCTAGATAAATTTGATATATGTATGTTTCAGGTTCAGCTGTTTTATTTTAAATTTTTGTGAGCAATTTAATATTTCTGATCTCAAATTACAAACACTGCGCTGAATTTAATTTCTCTCATCCCTTGAGACAAAAGTTGATGAGAGAGTCATTTTAAAGCATTTTTGCGCAAATACCTAAACGATAGCCCTGCTCAAAACTAGCCCTAAAAACCAATTTATCTGTGTTTTGTAAAGAGATGGTGGAGAACTGTGCATTTCAAGAGGCATAAATGCCTTCACAATTGGCTTTAATCCAAACTGCCTTGATTAACGATTCGATTCAAATATCGACAATTGAAGAAATCACTGGTATATCAAAGTACAAACTGTAGAAAACAAGAGAAGCACTGGCAGAAGGCAGAGACATGCCTGGAATGGACTGGCTACTATCTAAACCCTTTGCCTGGACGCAAGAGTAGGTGGCGCATCTAACGAGCACCAGGGCGCTCTTCTAGCAAAACTAGCAGACCCTGGTCGAACGTACTGCAAACCTGAATAGTTTCTTTCCCGCCCAAAATATTACAGTATACCGCCTCCGACAGTTGTACTTGAAGTATAAAATTAAGCAGCGCGTACTCCGAGTTGAAATCTAACTCAACGCTAGCTAGCTGCGCAACCAGTTTGAGAGTAGGATGATCGGCTTTTCTCGCCTTGTAGAAGCCTTTGAACGGCGGGAGCACGTCTACTATATGGACGAGGCAATCTTCAGTTCCAAACAAGTATCGCCAACGATTTGGTACACTCCACAATCCCGTCCGGTTTTCTTGCCAAAAAAGAAGACTAGTTTCAAAGCAATTGCCGTAGCTGCAGCAATAGACATGAACGGGAAAGTCGTCGCATATCAGATCTAAGATGACAGCATCGATACAGACGCCTTCTGCGTGTTCCTTGACTACTTGAAGTAGCATATTGGGCGCAGGAAAGCAGTGCTTCTACTAGACAATCTAGGAGTCCATCGCACACACAAGTCTCGATTGAGAGCAGAGTTGTACAACATCGAGCTCGTGTTCAACGGCACCTACAGTTCGGAGTAGATGCCGATCGAGAGGCTCTGGGCATGGTCGAAGCGCCAGTTCACCAAGAGATGCGCCGAGGATGCTCCATACCACAACCAAGCAGCTATGCGTAGGCTTGTGAGAGATGTAATTCTTGAAGACTACCAACACGGTTTAAAGAAGCGAATTTAGACTTGTCTCAATTCAATGAAAGATTGGTTGAAATCAAATCGAGGTCTCTCATTCTTATAATCTTAAGAACGAATGGTAGAACCTATGCAGAGCGTATCAAACGCAATAGGCGACGCCGCAGCAGCCACAGTCCCGCAACGCTAGCCCAATGAGATTGGCAACGCGGAGGAGTAAAACCAGAACGCACAACCCGCTATTTAGTTCAGCAAGTACCTGCTTCAAGAGGAAAGAAAAGGCGGGAATACAAAGATGACACTCGACCAATTCACTCGCAAAGTTCACAGCAAGCACGATTTGCTCTATGCGCTCAGCATCAAAGGTAAGTTCATACCACATACAACCAACACCTGTTTAACTTAACTATTTACTAGGACAAATGTACTTGCCTGAGAAGCGCTACTGCACCATGGACTTCCTCCGCAGCGTACTATCTGGGCGAAAGAGTGTCTTCAAGAACAGCGAGGTGCGTAGAGTCAAAGTTCCACGCTACAAGTAGCTGACGCTCAAACAAGTAATGGACCATTGTGCAAACTTCGATGACATGACGATTTATCTTCCCGACTTGCTCGAAAATGGAGAATCTCACGTCGACCGCGAGTTTCTATTCACTATTGTAAACACGCTCGATGCAGACTACTTCCCTAAACAGCTTCAAAGCATCGAGTGTGCGAGGCGCTAGAAGGCCTAAGACTTGAAGTAGGACATCATTGAGGTGAAGCCAGAGATCATGGCACTTCTAGAGTCGTTCGATGCACCACCTGGCGGCAAATCAAGAGGTTCCACGAGGGCGCTCTGCATGCTGAAATAAGGCGCCAAAAAGCGCAAACGCCCATTATCAAGCGCAGATGATGCTCAAGCTGCTTTGCGCTAGCTGTAGCTACCTGTTAAGCGTCTTAAAAGGTCGCGTTGAGTCGTTTACGAGCTGTTTAGCTGTCTTGTTTGGTCATCTTTCTTCAACAACTTGCTTCTTCCTGTACATTTACATATATCTTCCTCAACATTTACACTTAAAATATTCGTGATTACAGATTTTTAACTGAAAAAAATGAAATATTGACTTTTAAAAAAAAGGGAAAGGTGTGGTTTCGAACCCTTGGCTTAAAAGATAGGATTGAAACCACTGCCTTGCGGCCTTTTGGTGTTTTTTTGACGTTTCTGGGTCTTTATAAGCATTTGTTTGAATTTTCGATTTCGGAAATACTATTTTCACAACATTTGGTTTTGCTAGTCTTGAAATCCATATAATCGGTAGGACCTAATCCTGAAGTCCAATACGCCCCCCAAACTTTTTTCATTTTTTTAAACGATAACAATGTGCCCCATCGCAAAGAGATTCTCATCCCATCATCCCATCATTCCATCATCCCATCATTCCATCATCCCATCATTCCATCAT
>JAPKBK010000227.1 GCA_028823435.1 Flavobacteriales bacterium | reverse complement strand
CTCTTCCTCCTTCTTTTTTTATCTCCACTGTTTAACTATTCTCAGGAAACGTTGAATGAGACCCTTGTACACGACGGGATCACACGTGAGTATACGATACATATTCCACCTGGCTACGATGCAGAAAGCCCGGTCCCGCTCGTTTTCAGCCTTCACGGATTCACGTCTAACAACGCCTTTCATATGCTCTACACGGGGTTTAACAATATCGCTGACACTGCGACCTTCATCATCGTGTATCCTCAGGGGACGCTTACTGCTGAAGGAGCTTCGCATTGGAATGTTGGAGGCTTTACCGCTGGAAGTACAACCGATGACGTGGGTTTTTTTGATGCTTTGATTGATGAAGTCTCAAGCAACTACAGCATCAACCCTGACAGAGTCTACAGTGCTGGGATGTCTAATGGTGGGTATATGAGCTTCCTTCTTGCATGCCAAATCAGTTCTAAAATTGCAGCCATCGCTTCAGTGACCGGCTCCATGACACCCTCAACGTATTATGAGTGCAACCCCGAACACCCCACTCCAGTGTTGCAAATTCATGGCACGACTGACGGCACGGTTCCTTACCAAGGAGGTGCAGGCTGGTCGCAATCGATCCCTAACGTTTTAGATTACTGGATCAATTACAACAACTGCGAGACAGACCCGATTGTCACGCCGTTTGCAGATATAGAACCAAATGACGGGTCTACTGCCGAACGCTATATTTGGGATTCGGGCGACAACGGCGTCACAACCGAGCATATTAAAATAACAGGAGGGGGGCACGATTGGCCTGGCATTGGATTGGGGTATGGCAATATGGATCTCAGTGCAAGTATTGAAGTGTGGAAGTTCTTCATGCGCTTCGATATCAACGGCAGCCTCAATGCTGAAGTCAACGATGTGGTTGAAATCGATCACGAGAAGACGCTCCTTAAAATCGTAGACATCCTAGGCAGAGATGCTCGGGAGGTGAAAAATCAGATGCTCTTTTACATCTTTTCAGACGGCACGACGGAAAAACGATTTTTCACGGAGTAACCTTTTTTACAACGAAATACGTTCAGTCAACAGCGATAGCCGAGGCGGCACTATTCCCCTCGGGAATAGATCTTCTCCCGACTGCCGTTGTCATACGATATGATCTGAATTCCAGAATCTTCTTTGTTGACTTTTTGGCCTAAAAGGTTGTGCCTGGAAATCTCAGACTTCGACGAGAAGGTGTCGCTTTCTGTTATTACAGAGGGGGTGCCTAAACTGATCCTCATGTCATAGGGGAACAATTGGAAGGTGTTGTTGACGTCCTCAAATACTTCAGGCATGGAGGCGACGATGAAATATACTTCAGTATCCGAGGGCAAAAGATTCAAGGTCAGTGAGCCTTGCAGGTCATTGCTCATGTTCAGGTCATGAAAAACGGCGCCGTAGATGTCGTTCTTCACCAGGACTTTGCCCTGAAAGTATGCGCTATTCCCATAGGTTCCTGTGGGGTTGCCATTGATTTCAAACGTGTAGGTTTCTGTCGTGCTGTTGAAGAGCTGGTAGGTGTTGAAAGACCATGCATTCGTCACCACTGATTCCTCGGGCTGATACCATCCATTGCTGCCAGAGTTCGTGTACGTCTGAATGAATTCGTTGTCATCTAAAGGGTCCGCATAAGCGTTCCATTCGTTTTCATTTGTGATCGCCTGAATGGGAAGGATGAAATCGAAGTCGTTTGTCATATGTGCGGCCCAATCAATAAAATGATTTCGAAACGCACTTCCACCAATCTGATTGTACATGTACTCTTGGGGGAGTTCTTCTGTTCCGCTAAATAAACCTGAGGTAATGATGCTGTCTGGCACATCGGCTTCTTCGGTTAAATAATATAACAGCAGTGCCAAAGCATATTGATGCACATACCGTTGCCAATTGCTCGGGTAGGTTGATGGGTAATTGCTGAAGCTTAGCCAAAGCGGAACATGTGACATGCGTACGAGACTCTCAGCTTCTACAAAAGCCCTGGGCGCATCGATGTTTTCAACGCCTGAAAACCAATTTGCCGAAGCTTCAATATACCATTGGCTGTCACCAGAATATGCGAATCCAGGCGCATTTGCATTGTATTGGAAAACGTGAAAGGTTTCATGACACGTGTTTTCCCAATCGTTGACAAGTCCTGTCGGTAACGTCAGGAATGGATATCCATTGGTATCGGTTCCCTGGCCATTTCCCCAGCCATATGGATAGAAAACATCATTTGTATTGCTTGGATTGTGGAGGTAGACATTGTAGAAATAGCCATCAATGGGATTGGGTGGATCCATCATGTTTAATTCATTGAGGCAGATGTCTCGGTAAGAAATCATGCTGTCTAACAAGACATCTACTTCTTCGGACAAGTCAAAATCATTGTCCCACCACACCACAAAGATGCTTCGTGTCATGGTGTCACACTCGACCACGTTTCCGAAAACAGTGTTCGTGGTAAGTTGAGATTTCGCTTCTGGAGTCAACGCGAAAAACAACATCACAACGAGTGATGTTTGGATTGCTTGCTGGATGTTGATGCTAAAGGGCATGGTCTGATTTTTTTTTAAAGTTAACGTTTTTCTTCTAATACTTGTCCTTTCTGGCAGTCACGAAGTGGTAATTTTACAATGACACAAATTGTTGAAGAAAAGACGGGAAATGAAACGGATACATCAGACGGATACAGAAGAGTGGTTCAATTCCATCTCGCATGGAATGACTGCTTTGGCGGCAATTATGGGGTTCGTGCTGTTGATTATTCTTGGGGTTTCTTCTGAAAAAGATTTCACACTCTTCAGTGCTGTCGTTTATGGATTGAGTCTGGTTTCCCTGTATACTTTTTCGACGTTCTATCATGGATTGAGACATGGCAAAGCAAAGAAGGTGTTTCATATCCTTGACCATTGCGGCATCTATCTTCTTATTGCCGGCA
>JAPKBK010000226.1 GCA_028823435.1 Flavobacteriales bacterium | reverse complement strand
AATAGCGCTCCATGCGAAGCTTAAACTTTCTCTTAATAATCGCAGCCACATCATAGCTCCAAAGCTACACCTTGAGTTAACTTCGCCCACTTAAATATCATTATCTTTTTAATATGTCGCAACCTCGAAAGCTTCGCTCAGCCCTCATTTCTGTTTTTAACAAAGATGGATTGGACCCAATCATTCAGGAATTGATTCGTCTTGGAGTGACCATTTACTCAACGGGTGGAACCCAGAAAACAATCGAAGAACTTGGCGGAACAGTCATTCCAGTTGAAACGCTGACAGATTATCCATCCATTTTAGGAGGTCGTGTTAAAACACTTCATCCCAAAGTATTTGGTGGGATATTATCTAGAAGGGGTGATGAAGGTGACCACAAACAGATGACGGAATACGCGATTCCAGAAATCGACCTTGTTGTCGTTGACCTTTATCCTTTTGAAGAAACGGTGGCGAGCGGAGCCAGCGCAGACGCAATTATCGAAAAGATTGACATTGGTGGAATTGCCCTTATACGTGGCGCTGCAAAAAACCACAAAGACGTCGTGATTGTTCCCAGCATGGATGATTACGGAAGATTATTGGATATTCTCCAAAACCAAGATGGAGAAACATCATTAGAAGAAAGGCGCGAACTGGCTTCCAGAGCGTTCCGTACGAGTTCTCATTACGACACGATGATTCAACAGTACATGCTTGGCACCACTGAAAACATCTCTCCGCTTGACACATTAAACCTCAGCGTAACCGAGGTGAAATCTTTGCGATATGGTGAAAACCCGCATCAAGCCGGGCGGTTCTTTGGGGATTTAGATGGCATCCTTAAACAGCTTCATGGGAAAGCGCTTTCTTACAACAATCTTTTAGATGTTGATGCCGCAGTAAGCTTAATGGAAGAATTCAAAAACGATGCGCCCACTTTTGCAATTATGAAACACAACAATGCGTGTGGTCTTGCAACACGAGAAACACTATCTGAAGCATACGCACGGGCACTTGAAGGAGATCCTGTGAGTGCGTTTGGAGGCGTCTTAATTGCAAACCGACCGATCGACCTCGCAACAGCTGATCAAATACACACGCTTTTCTGCGAAGTGGTTATTGCGCCGAGCTTTGACTCCGATGCGCTTGCCGTTTTAAAAGGAAAGAAAAACAGAATCCTTCTGGAAAGACAAGACGTATCTCTCCCGACCGCTACGGTGCGGACTGCATTAAACGGCTTTCTTGTTCAGGAGCGGGACAACAAGATTGAGCATTCGTCTGATCTGACATGTGTAACCGAGGCGAATTCGGATGAAAAAGAGATTGCCGATATGCTGTTTGCAATGAAGCTTGCCAAGCACACGAAGTCAAACACCATCGTTTTTGCGAAGGATGGTCAGCTTCTTGCCTCAGGAACAGGACAAACGTCAAGGGTTGACGCACTGAAACAAGCCGTCGAAAAAGCTGCAGGGTTGGGACTTTCACTTGAAGGCAGTTCGATGGCTTCAGATGCCTTCTTCCCTTTCCCAGACTGCGTTTCACTTGCCGCTGAAGCTGGAATAAAAAACGTAATACAGCCCGGAGGATCTATCAATGACAACAAGAGTATTGATGTTTGCAATGCGTTGGGGCTTGCGATGTACACCACTGGAACGAGACATTTCCGTCATTAACAATTTGCTAACAGGCAAACACAACGTTTTCAACCTAATTAGAAACTTATCCACTAAGTCACATTTAGAGCGTTTTCAAATCGGTTTTGCATGCGTGAAAGTGTAAATTTGATTATGGGCTTGTTTAACTTTTTCGTGCAGGATATCGCCATTGATTTGGGAACTGCAAATACAATCATTTACTACCAGGACAAGGTCGTCGTTGACCAACCTTCCATAGTAGCGAAGGACATTAAAACTGGACGCGTAGTCGCTATAGGTCGCCTTGCACAACAGATGCATGGAAAGACGCATAAAAACATCGAAACGATACGACCATTGAGGGATGGGGTCATTGCCGATTTTGAGTCTGCTGAGCAGATGATTAAAGGGATGATTAAAATGATCAATGAGAATAAAAAATCTTGGTTTACACCCTCTCACCGAATGGTCATATGCATTCCTTCTGGGATCACAGACGTAGAGAAACGTGCTGTAAAGGATTCGGCAGAGCATGCAGGAGGCAAGGATGTCTATCTCATTCATGAGCCTATGGCCGCAGCAATTGGCATCGGCATCGATGTAGAGGAGCCTATGGGAAATATGATCGTCGATATCGGAGGAGGCACATCTGAGATCGCTGTTATTGCACTTGGAGGGATTGTGACCGATACAAATATCAGAATTGCTGGGGACGAGTTTACGCGTGACATTGAAGATTACATGAGGCGTCAGCATAACATTCTGATTGGAGAAAGAACAGCTGAGCAAGTGAAAATAAATGTGGGGTCTGCGATCAGTAAACTTGAAAATCCGCCTGAGAACTATCCTGTTCTGGGGCGTGACTTGATGACTGGACATCCAAAAGAAGTCATTGTCACGTATTCTGAAATAGCGGGTTGTCTTGACAAGAGTATCGGTAAAATTGAGGATGCGATTCATACTGCTTTAAATCAAACCCCACCCGAACTCTCTGCGGATATATTTAAAACCGGCATTTACTTGGCCGGAGGAGGCGCACTTTTACGTGGTCTGGATATTCGTATTTCATTACGTACTAAGTTGCCAGTCCATATTGCTGAAGACCCTCTTCACGCTGTCGCAAAAGGAACAGCCATTGCGCTTAAGAACATTGATCGTTTCCCTTTCCTAATGCATGGTTAGGATATGTGAATAATATGCCTATTCAGTGCACACATTAATTCAACTACTTCGCCGTAATCACCGAATGGTGTTATTTGTATTGCTTGAAATTATCGCGCTTAATTGGATCGCTTCTACACATGCTCATCCCAGGGG
>JAPKBK010000028.1 GCA_028823435.1 Flavobacteriales bacterium | reverse complement strand
GCGCCTTAAGTGTTCGAACGATTGCGCCGATAGAAGTGGTTTTCCCTGTTCCAGCATAGCCCTTTATGATCAAAGTACAACGCGGTTTTTTTGAGATCAAGAATCTCGAGAACGCATGAATAAGTCTTTCCTGTCCTAGGGTTGGTGTGTGAGGAAAATGAGACTTAAGCTGGATAGCAAGTTCATTTGAAGAAGCGCTTGTCATGAGCTCCGAAGTTACGTGAGTGTTGTTGTGAAAAAGCAACAATAAAGCAAGGATTGAAAGTTGTATGTTGTAGTTTCGTCTCTCGAAAAAGATTTTTGATGGAAAAGAATAGTAAAGACGTTGGTAAGTATGTCATCTCAGCATTTTTAATCATTGCAGGAATTGTTCCAGTGATTAAGTATTTGCTTGGTGATTCGCTCGAAAGTCAGCCTTTGGCAATGTTGTTTGCAGGCCTTGCGCTTATTTCGGTAGGTGTATTTGCGCTTCCAGAAATTCTGGATAAAATTGACAGCAATCTCTATAAAAAAATTCTGGTTTTTGGAATTGTTGGTTCTTTTGCGCTTGGGTACGCGGTGATCTCATCTGTCGATGATGAAATTAAATTTCAAAAAACAAAGAAAAGCGTTCAAGCAAAAACAGTACAAAGGTTAAAGGACATCAGAGAGACCCAGCTTGCACATAAATCTGTATTTGGCACTTATGCGCCTGATTTTGACAGTCTTTCTCTGTTTATCAATTCTGAGGTTATGCCTGTCACCTACAACATGGGGTCATTCCATGACACTTTGCCAGAGTCAAAAAGTTTTAAAGAAGGCTACGTCATCAAACGCTCCGACTTGGACAGTTTGTCCTTAATGCTCGAATTAGATAGAGATTTGTTTTTGGCAAATATTGAGGAAGATAACAGTCCGTTTAAAATTCGTGACACAACGTTCACGAGTTTTTATGCGGAGAACTTGACCCAAGATCAGCGAGAAAAAGCGAAGCTCCCATTGTTTAATTTGTCTGAGATGCCCTTTAACCCGAATACAGGTGAGCGTTTCAAAATGAAAGTAGGCGTTGTCGAGGTAGGTGGGTTGTGGCAGCCAACAATTTTAGTACAAGACCCAACTCCCTTTGGACGCGAAAAAGTAAAGAAAGATACGCTTCGCTTCGGGTCAACTACCGAAGCTCACACTGATGGAAACTGGCGCAACTGATACTGTTTCCCGAAGGAATCCTGAAGGATTGTTTTTGCGTTGGGATGGACGTGAAGTGCAATGGGCGTGGATGTTTCGCGACTCAGATACACAGGAGACAGAATTCTCTTTCGGCCACCGAGAGGTAAGTAAAATTTCAATGTTGCCTGAAGTGTTACGTGCACTTAAAGGTAGATTTAGCGCTGTGAATGAGGTTGTCTATGCTCAACGATTTGCACGGACGACCATTGTTCCAGCCATTGTTTTAAAAGACGACAGTGAAGCTGCAGAAAAATGGTTCAAATTACATCATGCACCCACAAAGGATGTCGATTTAAGGATCCTCCATCTTGAGTCAATAGAAGGTGAGCCCGTTTTTGTGGAGGGACTAGACGGAGATTGGGAGGCGTCAGTTAAGAAGAGTTTCCCCCAGGCCCAAGGGGTGATTCAATCAGCTGTTTTAATGGAAACAGCAATCAGTATATCCAGACAATCAGATGTGTGGGTTGTGGTTATTGATGCAGGTAAGCGAGGGGCAGATTTCGCGGCATCTTCTAACGGAAATGCGGTTTGGAGTGGCCATTCATTGAAGGGAGATCCAGAAAGTATCCTGTATTCGGTCGTCAATGCAATGCACAGAAATGGCATAGAACAGGATGGTGTTGCAGTCAGGTTTGCGGGGGCTATCGGTCAGGATTTAAACGCGGTTTTCAAAAGGTTCTTTTCAGATACAGCATGTTTGGGGCTGTCCGAATGGGAAGGCTTAAAATTGCTTTCAAAGTGAGGATTACTGGTGGTGCCTGGAGAGGAAGAAGGTTGAAGCCGATGAAGGGCTTCCAAGGAAGACCTACAACAGATTTTGGCAGAGAGGGGTTGTTTAATCTGTTGAGAACCAGAGTCGATCTCGAGGGCGCTCAGGTGCTTGATTTGTTTTCAGGTACAGGTATGGTCGGCATGGAATGTGCGAGCAGAGGGGCCGCGTTTGTGACTTCAGTGGAGCAACAAAATAAAGCGTGTCGTTATATTAAAGCGCAGTATAAGATCCTTGACTACGACGATGTTCTGGTTGTATGCAACGACAGCTTCGGCTTTATGAGGAGGGCCTATACGCCTTACGATTTCGTGTTTGCCGACCCACCCTATGACATGGATAAGTTTGAATCTATTCCTGGGCTTATAAAAGATTCAGGACTTGTCGCTAAAGGAGGGCTTTTTGTATTAGAGCATGGAGAGAGAATTGCATTTGGCGGGGAAGATGGTTTTGTTGAGTGCAGAAAATTTGGTCATGTACACTTTAGTTTCTTTACCTTCGAATCATGAGACGTGCAGTTTTCCCCGGTTCTTTCGATCCCATCACACTGGGTCATGAGAATATTATTCGTAGAGCTATCCCTATGTTCGATGAGATTGTCATCGCTATAGGCGTCAATGGTTCTAAGAAAACGATGTTTACACTCGCGCAACGTATTCAGATGTTGGAGCGCGTTTTTTCAAATGCTCCTTCTGTTAAAGTTGAAACGTTTTCCGGTCTTACTGTTCGTTTTTGTGAAAAGGTTAAAGCTGATTGGATGCTCAGAGGTGTGAGGAATGGCGGTGATTTCGAGTACGAGAGAACGATCGCCCAAATGACAAAAAAGCTCAATCCTTCCTTAGAAACAATCATCCTATTTACAGACCCTGAATTTGCACCGATAAGTTCGACTGTCGTTCGTGATATTTTAGCGAACGGTGGGGATGTAAGTAATTTTGTTCCAAAAGCTGTATTGGACTTTGTCTAAACACATGCGTGACATGAAGCGCGGGTTCTTTGTGCTTGTCTTGTTCTTCCATGCAGGTGTTTTGGTGTTTTCTCAAAATCACATTCAAGGCGTCATGTCTGGGTGGGCTGAAGCCCAATCAGGTCCTCCCTCATTTTTATTTATGTATGAAGCGTTAGATGGCGTGGTGGGAAATCGGACGTTAATCGACATATTGCCTGTAAATTCAGATGGAAGCTTCTCATTTGCTCGGCCACCTGCGACAGAACGTGTTTACGAATTCGAAGCGCCGCCTTGGAGCTGGAAAATTCTGGCCAGACCTGATGACATTGAATCAGATACATTGACGTTACTCAAATCTACAATGGGTCCGACGAGGTTAAGAAGAGTCATGTCCAAATCGACGTGGGGTTCAGATCATCCCTCATGGAAATACGATCGTCTCAGATTGTATGCTGCTGAATTAGATGCGCTGGCCCTGTATGACAGAATGGCTTTATCTGGGGCGGTAGGAGGTGGCACCAGATTGGTCGATTTAAATTATACAGATTCGTTGGATGTGGTTTTTGAGCAAGCATGTGCAGCGCTTCTCTCAGATCCAGCTTTTAGACACCCTTCTCATTACAGAGATTTGGTGTTTGCACTAAGATTGCAATGGAAAAGAGATTCAGGCTTATCCAGTAATTTATTGAGGCAGATTTGGCAAGAAGAAGCAAGAGCGGATACCGCGAGAACAATTCTTGAAAAAGTTCAATCCCAGGGCTGGTGTTCGTCTTGGATAGACGTAAATAAAAGCTGGTACCAAGAGGTCGCACCACCTTCTGACCTCATTTCTTGGGTCAACAATAACAACTCAGACTCGATTGCGCTGGCACTCGGATGTCCTTTGGATGAGGTCGCACTTGCGATGTGGTGGTGGGAGCTGTCTGAGCCAAACCCAATCGCATCTTTGTGGTGGTTAAATAATTCTGACGCGCCGCTTTCGTCTTTGCGGATGTTAAATGGATCAGAGTTGTGGAACGCTTTGGATTTGGTCAATCAAGTATGGACAAATCCCTCATCAAATTTGATTTCCCTTGATGAACTGGAAGGCAAATGGGCTGTGATCCTCGTCGTTAAATCTAGAAGTTCAGCGAGCATGCGTGAATGGTCGGCGTTTCGAGCCGTTGAAAGATCATTACAAAGTGCACGTAACGACATACAGTTTGTTGTGCTAAGTATTGATGGGACACGTTGGGCGTGGGACGAATTGTTGAGTGCGCGTCAATCATCCTCCGACATGTTACGTTGGGTAGGAGCGGATACGAGATGGCTGGACGGTCTTTCAATCGAGTCCATACCACAGACAATCATTATATCCCCCACGCTTGAAGTCCACTCGGTGTCCAGTCGCCTTCCCAGTCAAGGTTTAGGTCAAGTACTTGTAAAGCTTAAATAGAACGGTTTTTAAAAGCATTCACGACGATTCGAATGCTTCCGTATGTCGATTCCCAAATCTTTGTTGGGACGGGCATTCCGAGCCACTTGACCTCTGTGATGCCCTCTATGGCCTGGGGTGTTCCTACTGTATCTCCCCCTTTGTGTTCCATGGAAAACCAAAACGTTGTTTTTAAATGTACAACGCCATCAATGTCATATGTGTGATATGTGGTCGCAAGGTCTCCTGTAATCTTGAGGTTTTCTATCCCGGTCTCTTCGCTGACTTCTCGCATGGCCGCATCTTCTAGGCTTTCTCCTGGCTCCACCTTGCCCTTGGGTAAGTCCCAGTGATTGTTTCGGTTAATCCAAAGGACCTTGTTTTTCGAATTTAAAACCATGCCTCCAGCAGAAAGAACTTCAAAATAGTTGAGGCAAAATCGAATCCAAAGTGCCTCGACATCGTCACTCACGAGCGTGACCTCGTCGACCTCATTGTGCGCTTTAAGAAACTTCGGTAGTTCTTGTAGGGTTTTTTTATCGGGATTAAAAACAGTCAACCCCGCACCATTAGAAGTCGTGTTTCCTGCCTCTGAATTGACAAAACTTACCCTTCGGTTCAGCATAAATACAACGTACATTTGTGACATGTCTAATAGCAATGAGAATCAACGAAAGGTAGCTGAATTTTTACTACGTATCAAAGCGATTCAATTATCTCCTGAACAGCCATTTACGTGGGCAAGTGGAAGAAAGTCTCCAATTTACTGTGACAACAGGCGCATATTAAGCCATCCGACCATCAGAACTTATATTCGTCAGATTGCAACTGCTGCGATTGTCGAACGCAATGGAAAGCCAGAAGCAATTGCTGGAGTAGCCACGGGAGGTATCGCGTTAGGCGCATTAATTGCGCAGGAACTAGGTATTCCTTTTATTTATGTGAGAGCTTCTGCAAAGAGTCATGGCAAAGAACAAAGAATCGAGGGTGACTTTACCGGATTTAGTAGTGTTTTCGTGATTGAGGACTTAATATCTACGGGCAAGAGTTCATTGTCAGCTGTGGATGCGCTTAGAGATGCAGGGCTTGAAGTCAAGGGTTTGCTTGCGTTCTTTACGTATGGATTCCCCGATGCGGTGGCGCGGTTTGCTGAAAAAGAATGTCCTTTCTTTACTTTGACGGATTATTCTACAATGCTAGAAGTTGCATGTAAATCAGAGTACATCACTGACGCTCAGAAAAAGGAATTGGACGGCTGGTCAGCTGACCCCGTGACTTGGAGCGAAAAACACCAAGCTGTATGATTTCATTCGAAGGTCCAAAAGTTGTATTGGGGATCTCTGTTTCAGCTTTATCAGCTGAATTAAAAAATCTCGCCATCATAGGAGAGGTGCTTCCTGAAGGTGAAGTGAAAGATTTCACATCGGAAGGTGACACATGTTCTTTCAAAGTAAAAGGAGGCGTTTCTATTCATCTTGAAAAAGATTTAGAAAACCTTCCTGATGGGGTCATTTTGCGCCTGCATACAGTTGCTCCTTCTCCTGTGAAGTTTTCTTTGGAAGTCATCGCCGCAGAACATGCCGAGGGCGCTTCGTGTTATGTTCACAGTGATGCAGATCTAAATCCATTTACCAGAATGATGGTAGAGCCTGCATTAAACAGCTTGTTTAAAAAAATGGCTGAAGGAATGGTGAACAGGTTTCCGACCTCACCATGACCAAATAACTTCTGAGGAATGTAAATGTGTCTCAGGGTTTTGAGTGTTATTTCTTTCATCGTGGTTTGACCAAGAGAACACCCCCCGTCCATCTTCTTCTACTTTTTGTAAAACGCCTTTGTGAGCGGTTTCGTTGACGGTGTAAACTCTTTCTGAATGAGCGCCAAACAGTTCCGAGTTAAATTCTGACACGGTATTTTTTATGCCGCCCGTAAGCGTGAGGTTATTCACTCTGTGTTGAAGCGAATTGAGAATGACAACTTCGAGAGCTGAGGGTGAGATGTGTTTTGACATCACGTCAAAGATACTTGTGGCTGGAAGTTTAAATTCGGGACGGTGTTTTGGATCGCTTTCCTTTCCGACATTGACACCGATCCCGACAATTGCAGCAGCCCAAACGTCTCCTCTCCACGAATTTTCAATGAGAAGTCCTGATATTTTTTTTGGTACGTTGTTGTGAATTACAATGATGTCGTTTGGCCATTTTATTGAGATGTCCGTGTTGCCTGTGATTAATCGTAGACTGTCAAGGACCCCTAAGGCTGCAGCCATATTAAAAACAGCAGGTGGTTGAGGAGGTGATTTTAGGATCCAACTCATGGATAGGTCCTTGCCGGGAGATGAAATCCACGGTTTTCCCCTTTGGCCTTTCCCCTTATTCTGACTTTCAGCAACGACTATGGTTTCTTTATCGGTGCTTTCAGTACGCAATAAATTTATGGCATAATCATTCGTGCTCCCTACGGAAACCAAGCTTATGCGTTTCACCAAACCTCTTTCAGTCTCTATTTCACTTACATTGGCATTCATGTTCTATTAAGTGTAATGATTTAAGCTGTCATCGTATGCAAAAGTAGTAACTTTGTCAACTGAAAATATTTCATGAAAAAACCTGCTGTTCTCCCATCTAATATTCTGCTTGATGCAGTCATCAAAGGTCTTGATGATGTCAAAGGGCATGATATTAAAATAATTGACTTAAGTACGATAGAAAATGCAATGTCTGCTTTTTTTGTAATAGCACATGGCAATAGCCAGACGCAGGTTTCAGCATTGGCATCCTCTGTTGAGAAGGTCGTGAAAGAATCCATCGGTGAAAAACCAATGTCTGTTCAAGGATTGCGAAACGGTGAGTGGGCGATTTTGGATTATTTTGATGTCGTCGTTCATGTGTTTCATAAAGATGTAAGAAGTCGTTATGCATTGGAAGAATTGTGGGGAGATGCTGAGATACGCAGCTATGAGTCTGAGACTCCATTAACATTGGAAGAGCAAGCATGAAAAAGCAAGATAAAAAAAGCGGCCCCAAGGAAAGCCCTAAAAAAAGAAAGCCCACTCCCAAGAAGTCCAATGAGGACGTAGGAGGAGAAGAAGGTTCAGGTAAGAACTTTAATTTTTACTGGATCTACGCCGTGGTCGGTGTTTTGCTTCTGGGGATGATTCTGCTCAACTCCGACAGTGGTGGGGAGGAGATTCAGTTTTCTGCTTTCAAAATTCATGTTGAGTCTGGGGATGTCGATCACGTCATTCACGATGGTCGCGTATATAAAGTGTTTTTGACTGAGAGTGCCCGTGGACAATTGTCAAATGATGACGAGAAGTCAAATGCCGTCATGAAGGGATTGTTTTCCGGACATGATCTTTGGTTTTCAATGCCTCCTGGCGACAGTTACACGGACGATTATAAGGCGCTTACAGACTCAAATAACATAGACTCTAAGTACGTGCCCGTGAATGAGTGGGGACAGCAAATGTTTTCGTGGATCTTTTTCCTTGTCATTATGGTTGTCGTTTGGATGTTTATAATGAAGCGTATTGGTGGAGGCGGACCAGGCGGCAATCAGATTTTTAACATTGGAAAGTCAAAGGCCAAACTTCATCAGAAAGGTGACAATACACAAGTCACTTTTGATGATGTTGCCGGTGTTGATGAGGCAAAAGAGGAACTTGAAGAGATCGTGGATTTCCTGATGAAGCCGGATAAATACACAAGACTTGGCGCAAAAATACCTAAAGGAGCGCTCCTCGTAGGTTCACCAGGTACAGGGAAAACGTTGCTCGCAAAAGCTGTTGCGGGTGAAGCTCAGGTGCCATTCTTCAGTTTGAGTGGTTCTGATTTCGTTGAGATGTTTGTAGGTGTGGGTGCGTCACGCGTGAGGGATCTTTTCAAGCAAGCCAAGGAAAAAGCCCCCTCAATTATTTTTATTGATGAGATTGACGCCATCGGTAGAGCAAGAGGTAAGAATGCCAACTTCAGTTCGAATGATGAACGTGAGAATACATTGAATCAACTGCTGACCGAGATGGACGGGTTTGATTCAAACAGTGGTGTCATTATCATCGCAGCAACAAACCGGGCTGATGTGTTGGATAATGCGCTCTTGCGTGCTGGTCGATTTGACAGACAAATCTATGTGGATATGCCAGATGTCAATGAGCGTAAAGCGATATTTCTTGTTCATCTTAAGCCTATCAAAACAGATAAAACCATAGATATTGACCTTCTTGCCAAGCAGACTCCTGGTTTCAGTGGTGCCGATATTGCAAACGTGTGTAATGAAGCCGCACTTTTTGCTGCAAGAAAGGATAAAAAGGAGGTCGGTCACACCGATTTTAACGAGGCCATTGATAGAATTGTCGGTGGATTAGAGAAACGTTCAAGGGTAATATCACCTGGAGAGAAGAAGACGATTGCTTTTCATGAAGCGGGTCACGCAACCGTAAGTTGGTTGTTAGAGTTTGCTTCCCCACTGGTGAAGGTCAGTATTATCCCAAGAGGTAAGAGTCTGGGTGCTGCGTGGTATCTCCCGCATGAACGCCAAATCACCACCTCGGAACAAATCTTTCACGAGATGTGTGCCGCGCTAGGTGGCAGGGCTGCGGAACAAATAATGTTTGGTAAAATATCTACTGGCGCGCTAAGCGATTTGGAGAAAGTTACCAAGCAAGCGCACGCCATGGTGACTGTCTACGGATTAAATGAGAAAATCGGAAACATTAGCTATTACGATAGCGGTGGAGAAACGTCGTTCACCAAACCCTATTCAGAAGCGACAGCTCGAATCATTGATGAGGAAGTAAGCAAGATTATTGAAAAGGCCTACGTTAAGGCGAAGGAGATCCTTTCTTCAAACAAATCAAAGCTTGTCGAAGTGGCTGAAGCACTTCTTAAAGATGAGGTGATATTTAAGGCAGATGTGGAGCGGATTTTAGGCCCAAGACCTTTTGAAGAAGAGGAAGTGGGCGTGAAGTTGATCCTTGAAACAGACCAGGTTGAAGATCCGAAAGCCGATCAGGTTGCCGATTCGACATCCGACGAGGTTGCCGATCAGAAGTCAGATCCGAAAGCTGATCAAGCTGACAATGAACCGAAGTCTGAATAATGGACGGTTGGGTTTCTGTTTATGCGGATTCTTTCGCTCCTGGAGTTGAAATGCGCAAGCAGATTCTTGTTGATGCTGACGTTCCTTGTGTCATCTTAAATCGCCAAGACAGCAGTTACTCGGGTGTCGGGTTTGCTTCTATAGACGTCCAGCTTATGGTGCCGAAAGGTTTTAAAGAACAGGCGCAGTCACTCTTGCAGTTATGAATGAAATGATCACGCGCAGTTTAACGGGCGTTGTATTTGTTTCTATCGTTGTGTGTGCGACAACTTTTGATGTGATTTCTGCCACAATCTTGTGGGTCGCTGTATTGCTTCAAGGGTTAAAAGAATATAAGAAATTAAAAGGTGCGCCACTGGGTTATTTACTCATCACCATTGCTGTTGTGTCTTTGTGGGCAATGGGACGTCCATTTGAAGCTTGGGTGGGATGGGATGTGGTGGCTTTTTTAACGTGGATTTGGGCGAATGATACATTTGCATATGTGGGTGGGAGGCTGTTCGGTAAGAAGTGTATTAAAAGAGGCCTTGCTCCGAAAGTATCCCCTAACAAGTCTTGGGAAGGCGCGTTTATTGGAGCGCTTGGTGCCGCATTTGTCGGGTGGTTATGGATGGGTAACGAAGGTGTTTTGCTCGGGGTGTTGACGGGCATCCTTTCTACCCTGGGTGATTTGGTCCAAAGCGCACTTAAAAGACGCGCCAACGTGAAAGACAGTGGCACCTTGTTGCCTGGGCATGGTGGCGTTTTAGACAGGTTTGACGGGCTTCTTATTGCGGCCCCTGTAGTATTGATAATTAGAACATTTATTTCATGACATTACATAGGGAAGGTTTTATTCCACTGGGCTTGGTATTGGTTATCTCAGCAACAATCTCAGCAGTGTTGTTCGCGCTCGATGTGCCTGATATGGCCTTGTGGATTGTCTGGTTTTGCGCTTCTGTCGTATTCATTTTATTCGCTCAATTTTTCCGAATTCCGAAAAGATTTCCTACTGGAGGTGTCGGAGATGTGATAGCGCCAAGTGATGGCAAAGTCGTGGTGATTGAGAAGGTGACTGAACCAGAGTATTTTAAGGACGAGAGAATTCAAGTCAGCATTTTCATGAGCCCTTTAAATGTTCACTGTCAATGGACACCGATGGCTGGCATTGTGAAATACGCCAAATATCATGCTGGAAAATATTTGGTGGCTTGGCACCCAAAGAGCAGTACAGAGAATGAAAGAACCACATTTGTTGTTGAGAGCGCACAAGGAGAAGTGTTGTTTCGCCAGATCGCTGGTGCAGTAGCGCGAAGAATCCGTTATTACATCCAGCCAGGTCAAACCCTTGTAAAGGGTGAAGAAGTGGGCTTCATTAAATTCGGTTCCAGGATTGACGTATACTTGCCTTTAGACGCTGATATACATATCGGAATTGATGATAAAGTGACAGGCAGAGAGACACTTATAGCGACTTTGAAAGGTTAACGACATAGGAATTAATCCTCTAAAATTTCGGTGTGGTGTAAGAATGTATTAGTTTGCCAAGTATAAATCACATCAAATCTTAATTCTATGAAAAAATCAATACTTCGTTTTTCTATATTTTCCCTCTTATCGGTGGCAGTTTACGCTCCTTTACTGGCACAAGAATCGACAACATCTCCTTCATTTTCGCTCAGTGATATTCCTCAAGTGGCTGTTGAAGCAAGGGTCTCAAAACTTATGCCTACAAAAGCAATGGACGGATTCACAGAGGTTCCACAGGTTCCTTTCTCTGAAGAAGGAAAGATAGGGCAGCTTGAAAACATTCAAACACGTGCTTTGGTTGTGCAAAGACAAATTATAGGATTAACACAATACGATCTTCAATCAAATGCTGCGATTGACGACAGACTCGTAGGGTCTGGGAGTGCAATTAGTGCAGGTTGGAACATGAGTCTCGAAACGGGTACTTTTCCTGATCGAGGCACTGGATATAATTTCTTTGATGGAGAAGTGTGGGAAGAGCAACCTTATGAAAGAATAGAAAGTGTGCGTTGTGGATGGGCGTCTATCGCTCACACGGGTTCTGGATTAGAGTTAAGTATTACTCATCCTGGTATTGACACACCTTTTCTAATGACTTCTAGAACAGCAGGAAGTGGTGATGCTTGGAGTGAAATGAGCATTCCTATGGATGGTCCATTGGGCGTGCTTTGGCCTAGAGTCGCGACAAGCGGTCCTGACGGCAACACAATTCATGTGATAGGTGTTTCGACACCCGTAGCGAACGGAGGTGCCTTGTATGAGGGGCAAGACGGGGCGCTTTTGTATTACCGTTCATTGGACGAAGGGGTGACCTGGGAGCAGTCAACTTTCCCTGCATTAGACACAACGAATTTTGTCGGTTTCAGTGGTGATACATATGCAATACACGCACGAGACGGAGTCGTTGCTTTTACTGTATTTAATGACCTCATGGATACATTTGTGATGATCTCTGAGGACAATGGAGACAACTGGGAGTACACACCTGTGATTGATTTCCCTGTAGATAATTACGTGATTGATATGGGGCTTCCTGTGGATGAAGGTGAGGACTTTGATGGCGATGGAATATTCCAAGAGTATCTTAATTCAGATGGAGCTGGAGACGTACATGTAGACCAAAACGGTTTGGTTCATGTTGTGTTCGGTGGCATGTATTACATGGATGCAGATACCGTTGACGATAACTTCAGCTTCTTCCCTGGAA